>CAINRC010000095.1 GCA_903852495.1 uncultured Geobacteraceae bacterium
AACTATTTCAAACCCGAAAAAAAGAAAGAGCTCTTCAATGTTATTGAAAAAATAGAAGATGCCATTGATTTTATAAGTGCCCAGCTTCACGCTCACGGCATCACTGTCAGTCTGCCAGATAACAACGGGCCCAATTTCAACATCAACGGATTTCCGAATGAATTCACCCAGGTAATCCTCAACCTTATTGCCAATGCCAAAGACGCCATTCTTGACAAAAGTCAAACGGCACATGATGGCACGAACAACATCACAGTAACGGTACGAGCCGAAAACAGCCTGCTTATCATTGAAGTGTGCGACAGCGGTTGCGGTATTCCGCCGGACGCATCACCACGAATCTTCGACCCATACTTTACAACGAAAGAAGAGGGGCATGGTACCGGCATTGGACTGTATATGTCCCGCCTGATTATCGAAGAAAGCATGGGGGGAACATTGACGTTTACCAGCAAACCGGGAGAAACGATCTTCCGCATGGAGTTACCAAATGTTTCAACTTGATGGCTATGCTATCCAGGAAATGATCTACGAGGGCAGCCACAGTCAGGTGTTCCGTGGTCGGTGCAAAAGAGATGGCCTGCCCGTCGTAATCAAGGCTCCATCGTCGTCGAACTTTTCAATTCGGGAAAATCTACGTTATCAGAACGAGTACAACATGCTGGTTGCTTTGCGACTAAGCCGCATTGTCCACGTTCATAACCTCGTTCAGTACCGCGCCGGGTATGCAATTATTGAGGAGGATTATGGTGCGAGCGCTCTGGATCAATGGTTGAATGGACGAATTATGGAACCGCCTGAGTTTTTTACGGTTGCCATCCAGATGGCCGAAGGTTTAGTTCAGGTCCATGGGCAGGGCATCATCCACAAGGATATTAATCCTTCTAACATACTTATTCATCCCGAAACGATGGAAGTAAAGTTGACCGATTTTTGGCTATCCACCTTGATAGAAGTTGAAACCCAGGAAGCGTGCGCCCCTGAATTGATCGAAGGCACTTTGCCCTATGTGTCGCCCGAACAGACCGGACGGATGAACCGCGCCATTGATTACCGCACCGACTTGTATTCACTGGGGATTTGCTACTATCAGATGTTAACGGGGGCGCCACCTTTTGTGACAACAGATCTGCTGGAGATGGTGCATTGCCATATTGCCCGTTCCCCAGTTCTCCTCTGTAAACGTGACCCCAAAATTTCTCCGCTTTTGTCTGGCTTAGTTATGAAGTTGCTGGAGAAAAAGGCCGAGGATCGCTACCAGAGTGCTCACGGCGTGATGCAGGATTTGTTGGCGCTGCAAACGGCCATGCGTAACGGCGAACTAATGCCAGAACTGGAACTGGGGCGCAACGATGTGTCTGACCGATTTCAAGTTACGCATCGCCTTTATGGTCGGGAGCAGGAAACACGACAATTGCTGGATGCATTTAATCGGGTTGCGTTTGGACGTTCGGAACTCCTTTTGATCGGAGGCTATTCGGGCATCGGAAAAACCTCGCTTGTCAACGAAGTGCAAAAGTCATTAGTAAGGCAACGCGGCTATTTCATCTCTGGCAAGCATGATCAATTCCAGCGGGATATTCCCTTTTTCGCTTTAATTCAGGCATTTCGACGGCTTGTAAGTCAGATATTGACAGAACCGGAAGAGCAGATTCGGCACTGGAGAGAGGCATTGAATGCCGCGCTGGTTAGCAATGCCCGTGTGATCATAGACGTGATTCCAAATGTTGAATGGATCATGGGGCCGCAACCGGTAGTGCCAGAACTGGATGCTACAGAGGCGCAAAATCGTTTCAGGCGGTCATTTCAGCAGTTCATTTCGGTCTTCGCAAGCCCCGAACATCCATTGGTGGTTTTTCTTGATGATTTGCAATGGGCTGATGCGCCATCGCTTGCCCTTATGGAGCTATTATGCGCTAACCCGGACAGTCGCAATTTGCTGATGATCGGTGCTTATCGAGATAACGAAGTGTCGGCGTCCCATCCTCTGACACTGACTCTCAATCGAATGAGCGAAGAGGGCTCTCAGGTTCAAACTATCCTGCTTGCCCCACTGTCGTTCAACGATCTGAACCAGATGACTGCCGATACGCTGCACCAACCATTTGAAAATGTTCAGGAACTGTCACGACTACTGCTGAAGAAAACCGGCGGCAATCCTTTTTTTGTCGCCCAGTTTCTCAAAGAAATCCACACTCAAGGATGGTTTCTGCTGGACCCGGCCAGCGGTCGCTGGCAGTGGGATATAACGCTGATAGAAACCGCAGGCATGACCGATAACGTGGTTGATATGATGATGGGAAAAATTGCCCGAATGAGTGACACGACACAACAGGCGTTGAAGTTGGCCGCTTGCATCGGCAATCGTTTTGAGTTGGAGGTGCTGGCTGCGATCCAGGGGCGGAGTAAAAACGCCGCTGGCAGTGACCTGTGGGAGGCTATTCAGGAAGGATTGGTACTGACCGCTGACACCGAGTTGAGATTTCTGCATGACCGCGTTCAGCAGGCGGCCTTTTCGATGATTGCCCAGGCGGACATTGCACCTCTGCACTTGAAAATAGGCCGTCAACTTTGGCATCGAGCGTCTCGTGGAGAACTTGATGACCAAATTTTCGACATCACAGGTCATCTGAATGCTGGGATGTCGCTCATTAATGACCCAGACGAACGATTCAACTGTTCCTTGCTTAACCTTCAAGCCGGACGCAAGGCCAAAGCCTCAACCGCGTATGCATCGGCAATGCAACATTTTCAGGCAGCGTTGAATCTTCTGGCTACAGATTCCTGGGAGAACAAATATCGCCACACCATGGATATTTACTGTGAGCGCGCAGATGTCGCCTATTTGCTGGGCCGGTTCGCTGAAGCGGAGGCCGACTTTGATGAGGCGATGGCTCACGCTACAGACTGCTACGATCAGGCCGAAAGTTATTTACAATTGATTCTTCAGTACAACCAGTTAGGCAAATATAACGACTTAGTTGCGGTGGCGCGAACCGCGCTGGGCCTGTTTGGAGTAACCTTGCCCAACCTTGAGGATCAAGCAGAGTTGCGGGCCGATTATGAGCGGCAGATGGCAGAGTACTCCCGCTTGCTAAACAAGCGCCCGCTAGCAGACCTGATCAAACTGGATGACGTGAGCGAACGGGAACAAGACTGTATCATCCGGTTGATGGCAATTCTGACAGATGGCACCTACATCGCGATCCCCACTCTGTTTCCTCATGTGGTAATGGAGGTGGTCAACAGGGCAATGCGTTATGGCCACAATGGCATGACGGCGATTGGTTTTGCCTGGGCCACGGTGCTCATCGTCAGACAATTCGGGAATTATCAGGATGCATATGAATTAGGTTCCCTGGCGATGCGCCTCAACGAGCGTTATCCTAATCCGCGTATTCGCTCTCAGGTCACATTTCTCTACGCAGTGTGCTCCCTGCACTGGGTGCAACCGCTGGAGTCGCAGATCAAGGTCTATCAACAGGCATATCAGCTCGGAATAGACAACGGCAATCTGGTCTTCGCAGGCTATGCACGAACGATGATTCCTAAGACGACGCTTGCCGCGTTTACTGTTGATAAAGCGCTGGAGGAATGCGCCATCAGTGTGGCGTTCTATAGCAACAGTGGTTCGCCGTTCTTGATGAGTGAGCGCTTCTGCCACCTATTTCTGCAAAGACTCAGTGGAGTAGGTGAGAACCTAAGCTCATTAAGTACGGACGAGATAAAGGAAAACGCGTGGCTGGATCACTGGCAGCAACCAGAAACGCTCTTTGGCCACGGCCTAGCCTACTTTTTGAATTTCAAATTACAGTTGCTCTACCTGTTCGGTCAATGGCAGGAGGCGTGGGACTTTGCCAACGTTCATGCGGACTGGATGCAATACATACCGATTCTCTACGAAACAACGGTTTTTACGTTTTACCGTGCTCTTTCCGGGGTATCGATATACGAACAGGTTGATACAGCGGAGCAGGCCGCAATCTTCCGGACAATAAGCGGGGCCATTGCCGACTTCAGCCTGTGGACTGCCAATTGTCCTGACAACTTTGCATGGCAAGAGCAATTATTGCGAGCCGAACTTGCCCGGATTGAACAGAGACCAAAAGATGCACTCATCGCCTATGGCCAAGCAGCCGCGCTGGCTCGTCACTATCATCGTTTGTCTGGTCAAGCACTTAGTCAGGAACGGGCCGGTCGGCTTCATTTGCTTATGGGCCAGCGTAAATTGGCTCGACCCGAGTTAGAAGAAGCGGTTTTTCACTATTACCGGTGGGGAGCTATTGGCAAAGCCAATTCGTTGAATCAGGAATTTGCGGAACTGCTGTCCAGTACCACCCTGACAGGGCCAATCAGCTTTTCTCGCGGCACCCAATCCGCTAAATCTATTTCCACCCACAAACTGGATCTCGATACGGTGGTTAAGGCCTCGTTGGTTATATCCAGCGAAATTATTTTAAACAGCCTGTTGCAGAAACTGATGGCAATCTTCATTGAAAACGCCGGCGCTGAGCGAGGCTGTCTTCTGATACCCGGTCAGGAACAGTGGTCGATTGCCGCTCAAGCCTGTGTGACGGATCAAGATGTACGATTGGAACGCGTCCCGCTAGAGGCGGCAACCACCACAGTTTGTGAGGCGGTAATCCGTTACGTGATCCGCACTGGGCAGCTTTTGACGCTAGATGATGCAAGTGAAGATTCGGTATTTGGTCGCGATCCTTATGTGCTCCGCCAAAGTATCCGTTCGGTGCTTTGTCTGCCGCTACTGGCACAAAACCAGCTTAAGGGGCTGCTGTATCTGGAAAATAATAAAATTGCGGGTGCCTTTGTTTCCGGCCGTATAGAAATACTGAATATGCTTTCGGCACAGGCGGCCATTTCCATTGTGAACGCTCAGCTTTATGAAAATATTGAGCGTCAGGTTGCCAACGAGCGAATCTTGCTGCAACGCTCAAGGCAGGCCGACATGGGGGAAATGATCAGCGCCATTGCCCACCAGTGGCGGCAGCCTCTGGCAACAGTCAGCGTTATCTTCCAGAATCTGCTGGCAGCCCGCAAGATGAACAAACTGGATGAAGAATACCTGGAGAAGGCTACGACTGACGCAACCGCCATGATCGGACATATGTCCAAGACCATCGACGCCTTCAGGGACTACTTCAAACCAGAGAAGTCCAAAGAGATGTTCAACGCCGTTGAGAAAATCGAAGATGCGGTCAGCTTTATCAGCGGTCAGCTAAAGGCCGGCGGCATCATTATCATACTGCCGGAGAGCACCACTACCGAATGTGTTGTCAATGGTTTTCCCAATGAATTTACTCAGGTGATCCTTAATCTGCTTGCCAACGCCAGGGATGCCATTCTGGAACGCCGCAAGACAAGCTCCGGCGCTGATGTCATCACGATATCCATACTGTCGACAGGCAGTCAAATCGTCATCGAAGTGCGAGACACTGGCTGCGGTATTCCGGAAGAAGCGGCCACCAGCATCTTTAAACCTTACTATACCACCAAGGATAAAGGGGAAGGGACAGGCATTGGGGCTTACATTAGCAAACAGATCATCGAAGAAAACATGGGTGGGAAATTGACTTTTACCAGCAAACCGGGAGAAACGATCTTCCGTATGGAGTTGCCAAATGCTTGATATATCCGGGCTATCAGTTCTTTATGTGGAAGACGAACCGGAACTTCGCGAGCATGTTGCCTACGCACTTCGTCTTCATATCGATAGTGTCTCAACCGCCGCAAACGGTAAGGAAGCACTGGCGATCATTCGTTCTAACCGCCCCGACGTTGTTATAAGTGACATCCGCATGCCGGTCATGGATGGCCTTGAGCTTGCCGCTTCACTGCGTAAAGAGTTGCCAGACCTGCCGCTCCTGTTTTGTACCGCTTTTACTGATACCGACTTTCTGCTTAAGGCCATTGAACTGGGGGTGTCGGCCTATATTCCAAAGCCGATTGACACGGAGCGCCTACTGGCAGCGGTACGGCAGGCGGTTCTCCCCCTTCTTCAGCAGCGGGAGATAGCACGCCTTAAATCCGAGTCGATCAAGAGCTGCGGCATCCTGGCCGGCTCCGGCCACGCCATTATGACGCTTTGCGAACAGATTTCCCAGGTTGCCGACAGCGATTACTCCGTAGTTCTCACTGGTGAAGCGGGAACGGGTAAAAGTGCTGTAGCCGAATGGATACACAAAATGAGCTGGCGTAAAAAAAAGCAGCTCTTGAGCATCAACTGCCGGAGCCGCTCGGCTGAACAGTTGGAGAACGAGCTGTTCGGCCGCTTGACCGCCCGTGGTCGTACACCGCTAGGAGTCTGTCGGACTTGAAATCTTGACTGAATTGACCCTCCCTTCAATTTTCCACCATCTGGAGAACTCGAACGGTCAATACCTTCCGTTTTGCCAATTAAAGTGTCTTTGTTCTGTTTCAGCACACTTTTGGAT
>CAINRC010000096.1 GCA_903852495.1 uncultured Geobacteraceae bacterium
ACCCGAATGTTTTTCAATATCATCCGGAATTCTGCCCGGTTTAAACGCCTTATCTCCCTTGGTTCCGGGGCTGTGTATGACGTACGCAATCCCATGGTGAAGGTAACAGAAGATTACTTCGATACTCATGTACCCGCTGATGAACATGGCTTTTCGAAATACATCATCGCCAAACATATGGAGAAGCTTGACGATGCCGTAAAATTGAGGGTTTTTGGTGTTTTCGGGAAATACGAGGATTACACCATCCGCTTTATTACTAATGCCATCTGCAAGGCTATCTGCAATCTGCCCATCACCATCAGACAGAACCGGCGCTTTGATTACCTCTACATTGATGATCTGATGCCGGTACTCGAGCATTTCATTCATACACCTGCTCAGTATAGCGCCTACAACGTGACACCGGATACTACCGTTGATCTTTATACAATTGCCCGTTTGGTGCAGGATCGTTCAGGAAAACAGCTGCCGATCATAGTCTCGGAACCGGGGATGGGCCCTGAGTACAGTGGTGATAACGGGCGGTTACGGGCTGAAATTCCAGGGCTGCATTTCACTCCGCTTGTTGAGGCGATAGACCGACTCTATGGCTGGTATGAAGAACACTCCCGTGAGATAGACCGTGACAGGCTTCTGGTTGACAAATAAAGCAAGGGGAAACGCGTGATCAAGGTAACCGATTACATAGTAAAACGACTCGAGGAGTATGGGATTCGCCATGTATTCATGATTACCGGCGGTGGTGCCATGCATCTCAATGACTCGTTTGGCGCAAGTGAGTCTATCCACTATATTTGCAATCATCATGAACAGGCATCGGCAATCGGTGCAGAAGGATATGCGAGAGTATCAGGCTCCCTATCTGTCGTAGTCGTTACCTCCGGACCTGGAGGGACAAACACCCTGACCGGAGTTATCGGCCAATGGCTGGATTCCGTGCCGGTGCTGTATCTCTCAGGCCAGGTTAAACAGGAAACAACAATCGAATCCTGCCGTGAGATTGGCTTACGACAATTGGGCGACCAGGAAATCAACATCATCGACATGGTTCGACCGGTAACCAAGTTTGCAGCTATCGTCCAGAAGCCTGAAGATGTAGGCCTGCTCCTTGACAAGGCTCTGTTTATCGCGACCCATGGCCGTCCAGGACCTGTCTGGCTTGATATCCCCCTCGATATTCAGGGGGCACAGATTGATGAAAGTTTGCTGGTAACATATTTTCCAGAAGAGAACGATTCTGTTGCACCGCCTATCCTGTCTCAGATTAGTGAAGTCGTTGACCTACTGAGAACAGCGAAGCGCCCGGTTTTTCTGGCCGGCCAGGGGATCAGGATTTCCGGAGCACAGGAAGCGTTTTTGGAGCTGGTGGAGCGACTGCAAATTCCTGTTGTCAGTTCGTTTTCCGGTATTGACCTGATCCCTTCTGATCATCCCCTGTTTATGGGGAGAATCGGCACACTCGGCAGCCGGTCAGGAAACTTTACGCTGCAGAATGCTGATCTGCTTATCTCCGTAGGCTCGCGTAACAATGTCCGTCAAGTGAGCTATAACTGGAAGTCCTTCGCGCGGGAAGCGATCAAGGTCGTTGTTGATATCGACGCCGCTGAACTCAATAAACCCACGCTTATTCCCGATCTGGCCATTCACGCCGACGCCGGAGAGTTCCTCATTCAGTTAGGAGAACAGGTGAACAAGGCCTCACTCCCTGTGTGGACTGACTGGCTGAAGTGGTGCGGGGTACGTCGTGAAAAATATCCGTATGTGCTCCCCAAACATCGGGTTTCGGAAGCCAATATAAACCCCTACCACTTTGTTGATCGCCTATCAGCACATTTGCCCTCTGATGCTGTTGTTGTTGCCGGCAACGGTACCGCTTGCGTGGCCCTCTTTCAGGCAGGCAAAGTAAAAAAAGGACAGCGGTTTTTTTGGAACTCGGGTTGTGCCTCCATGGGCTATGATCTCCCTGCCGCTATCGGCGCCTGCTTTGCGGCAGGTGGCCGGGATGTGGTCTGTCTTGCCGGTGACGGAAGCCTGCAGATGAATATTCAGGAGTTTCAGACAATAGTCCACCACCAACTACCACTCAAACTGTTCGTTCTGAGCAATAACGGCTATATCTCCATCAGACAGACCAATCAGGCGTTCTTTGGTGGTCGCTTGACCGGATGTGACAGCAGCAGCGGTGTCAGCTTTCCGGATATCACCAGGGTAGCAGCAGCCTATGGTCTACCGGTGGCCGTAATTGACAGCCATGATCACCTGGACGAGAAACTTGCCGCAGTCCTGGCAACACCGGGGCCGATAGTGTGTGATATCCGGCTGCAGCATGATTACACCTTTGAGCCCAAGCTTTCATCGGAGAAAAAGCCCGACGGCCGCATGGTTTCTAAACCGCTTGAAGACCTTTTTCCTTTTCTTGATCGTGACGAATTCAGAAGTAACCTTCTCATTCAACCGTGGGAAGAAGGCGACAAATAGAAGCTCAAGGAGACAAACTCTGGTGAATGGTCGAACAGCATTGATTACAGGAGCTGCAAGGGGTATCGGAAGTTCTATTGCTCAGTTATTTAAGGAGCAGGGAGCTACTATACTCACACCAACCCGCAAGGAATTAGACCTATCGAGTAACAACTCCATTGACCGGTATTGTTCGCTGCTTGAACAGCAGGTTGATATTATAGTAAACAACGCCGGTATTAACCCGCTGGGGGCGGCAGACGAGTTCAGTGACGACGACCTTGCCGAGACCCTGCAGGTCAATCTGGTGGCGCCGATGCGTCTGATCCGCGCACTTTCTCCCGGGATGGCACTGCGCGGTTATGGCCGCATCGTGAATATCAGTTCGATCTGGAGCGGAGTGGCAAAACCACGCCGGTTTATCTATGCGACCACCAAGGCGGGGATAAACGGAATGACACGGGCCCTGGCCGTTGAGTTGGCCTCTTCCGGAGTATTAGTAAACGCGGTGGCTCCAGGATTTACCAACACGGAACTTACCCAACAGAATAATTCTGCTGAAGCTATCCGCCAGATTGCTGCCACTATACCGGCAGGCCGTCTGGCTGAGCCGAGGGAAATTGCGCAGGTAATTGCTTTCCTTTGCTCTCAGAACAACAGTTACCTAACCGGTCAGACTATTTTTGTGGATGGAGGCTTCACGTGTCAGTAATAACCATCCGATCCAATGTGCTTGATTACACAGTGCATTTTCAGGATAATGCCGACTTTGTTGAGGGGTTTTCCCGATTCACCCAACGCCTTTTTGTCATTGATGAGTCAGTGTGGCAGCTTCACGGCCACGGTTGCCTATCCAGCATTCCCGAATCAGAACGGATGATTTTCCCGATCTGTGAGGAACGCAAGAACCTTGACAGCGTTATGGAAATTTATGACCGTCTCATGCAGTCGTCGGCCAAAAAGAATATGACTCTCATCTCCATCGGTGGGGGGATCATTCAGGATATTACCGGCTTTGTCGCTTCAACCCTCTATCGCGGACTCAACTGGGTGTTTGTACCCACTACGCTGCTTGCTCAAGCAGACAGCTGCATCGGCAGCAAAACATCCCTCAACTACAAACGTTTCAAGAACATCCTCGGTACGTTCTATCCTCCAAGCGAAGTACATATCTACGCCCCATTCCTGCAGACCCTTGCAAAGGGTGATTTTTTGAGCGGTATGGGAGAAGTTGCCAAGCTGCACATAATGGGTGGTACCGATACAGCAGCAGCCCTTACGGCCGCGCTGCCGGCAATTCTGGGAAGGGATAAGGATTCACTGTTATCGGCTATCCGTCGTTCACTTGCCATCAAACTGAGCTACATGGAGGGCGACGAATTCGATACCGGCCGTCGCAACCTGCTCAATTACGGTCACTGTTTCGGGCATGCATTGGAAACAGTCTGCCATTACGCAATACCTCATGGGCAGGCTGTAGTGGTCGGCATGCTTGTGGCAAATCGCACCGCTGTGCAGCGAGGTCTGCTTTCTGCTGTAAATGATCAGCGTCTGGCGAAACAGTTGCTTGCTTCGCTGCTTGATTTCAAACTGGATCTCTCAATTTATTCTACAACTGAACTGATTGCAGCCATGAAACAGGACAAAAAACGGATTGGTGAAGGACTTGTTATGGTTATGATTACGGACTCAATGGAACTGGTGAAAGCTGATGACGTGACACCGGAAGAAGTTGAGCTTGCTCTGGCAGGTTCATTCGAATAACAAAATTATTTTGGAGGAATCATAATGCGAAGCATTCAAATACTCGACTGTACGTTACGGGACGGCGGGTTTGTAAATGACTGGAATTTCGGTGTCGGGAGCATTGTCAGCATAATCGGGAGGCTTGTTAAAGCCAGGATAGATATCATTGAAGTAGGTTTTATTGATAATAGAAGGCAGCATGACGTCAATCGTTCAATATTTCCCGATACTGATTCTATTAAGCCCGTTTTTCATGCTCTCGAAACGGACGATGCAATTATTCTGGGCATGATTGACTTTGGCACATGCCCTATCGAGGCGTTATCAGATCAAAAAGATTCTGTACTGGATGGCATAAGAGTCATTTTCAAGAAACAACATGCTTGCGAAGCTCTCCAGTTTTGCGCCGCAATAAAGAACAAGGGATACAAGATATTTGTAAATCCGGTTTCGGTAACAAGCTATTCAGACGAAGAGATGCTTACCCTTATTGAGAAGATCAATATAGTATCCCCTGATGCTGTTGCAATTGTTGATACCTATGGCCTCATGCATAAACAGGAATTACTACATTATTACGACCTGTTAGATAAACACCTGATTTCTAGTACCAAAATCGGCTATCACGCACACAACAATTTTCAGCTTGCCTACGCAAACTCATTGGAACTAATAGCGCTTGATTCAGATAGAGATTTAATCATTGATACATCACTTTTTGGAATGGGCAAAAGTGCCGGCAACACGTGTACAGAGCTTGTAGCCATGCACCTCAATGAAAATTATGGTAAAAAATACGATATCTATCAGCTACTTGAAGCAATTGATGTTGATATTGCAAAGGAATATGCAAAAAAACAGTGGGGATATTCGCTTAACCATTTTATTGCGGCCTCAAATGATTGTCATCCTGATTACGTATCAACTTTGATAGGTAAAAAAACTCTTTCCGTAAAGTCGGTCAACGAAATCCTCGCCAAAATTGACCAGCCCAACAAACTGACATGTAACAAGACACTTATTGAAAACATTTATATGGAGTATCAGAATCAGTATATTGATGACTCCGGTGCATATGCAAACCTCCATCAGCAGTTGGAAAACAGGGAAATCCTGGTCATAGCGCCTGGTAAATCCATTGAGACCTGCAAAACTCAGATTCATAATTTTATAAAAGACAAAAACCCTGTTGTCATAACCATTAACTTTATTGACGATAACTATAAGCCCGATTACGTGTTCATGGGCAACTCAAAAAGATACAGCCAGTTTTTTAATAAAATCTATATGGGTGAATGTAGTGCGCAGGTTATTTGTACTTCCAATATTTCCGAGTCAAACAGAAAGATAGATTACGTGTTTAACTTCAACACTCTTATCAGCGAAGATGCCGTCATCAGAGATAATCCCGTATTAATGCTGCTGAAAATATTAATAACTATGGAAATAAAAAAAGTATCCCTGGCCGGTTTTGACGGTTATGCTAGTGATAATACTAAAAATTATCCTGGAGAATATATCCCTTTTCTCTATTGCAACGATCAGGTTGTGTTGCGTAACGAAGCGATTAAGAAAGCCATCTTGAATTTAAAGAGTTGTATTACGCTAGAGCTGTTGACACCATCGATTTATTTCTAACTATGTCATCTCAATAAATTTAGTCTATGTACTGTTTTATTACCCGTAACAATACCTAACGACAGCTTTTTTTCTCGATTGAGTGTATTGGGCACGAAGGCAACTACCGACATAAGGACCGACAAAGAGAAAGGGCTTATGGAAATATTAGGAACAGAATCAACCACTACTTCTGACACTGGAGTCAGTGTAGTAATCCCTAACTACAATGGGGAACAACTTTTGCGGGACAATCTGCCATCAGTTTTTGCCGCTGTGAGTAAATGGGGGGGGACAGCCGAAATCATCGTGGTAGATGATTGCAGTAGTGACAACAGCTGCAATCTTATTAGAGATGAATTTCCTGCCGTGCGTTTAATCGTTAATGCTCAAAACCTCGGTTTTTCTAAAACGTGCAACACCGGGATGGCTGCGGCACGCTACTCTATCCTGTTATGTTTAAATACCGATGTCAGATTAGAAGACAATCTACTTGAAAGAATTCTGCCACACTTCACAGATCCAGAACTATTTGCAGTCACCCCCCGCATCTTAGTAGAGCGGGAAGGAAAAAACCAAGGTGCCGTAATTGCCGCATATCGCAGAGGATTCATCAGAGGCGGTTTCATTGGTATAAATGATGTTCTCCCAACACGTGAAAATCTATATGCAATCGGAGCTTGTGCTGCCTATGATGCTCAAAAGTTTAAAAAGTTAGGGGGTTATTCTGAAATATTTTCACCTTTTCTTTTTGAAGATGTAGACATCTCTTACAGAGCATGGAAAAGAGGTTGGAAGAGCATTTACGAACCCTCCGCAACCGTTTGGCATTATTCAAACGCGACCATTTATAAAGATAAAACAAAGCGCCATCGCCACCAAGTGATCTATTTCAGGAACAGATTCCTCTTTCACTGGATTAACCTGAGTGATCCTTCATTCGTAATCAAGAACTTACTTACAATTATGTTCCGCCTGCTAGTCAGTTTTTTATGGTTAAATTTCGTCTATTACAGGGCTTTTTGGGAAGCATTGGCGATGTGGAAGAGTATTCTTGCATTACGAGATCAGGAAAAGCCACACCGCAAACTTAGCGATCAGGCCGTTTATATCCGGACCTCTCGTATTCGTAATTAATCCGCAAATAGAAAAGAATGCAAAATATCCTTTCAGGATATTAACTAACGTACTTTTCTTGCGAAGTCGCGGGTGGCCAGGGTCAATCATGAAAGAGTTCGGATGCAATCCCGGTGTAATATCAAACAAAACCGAAATCTACGCCAGCAACGAGTGTATGCAAAAAATGCTACCTCCAATGTTTTTAAAGTTCTTGAGGATGAGCATCTGACACGGCCTGCGGCTTCTAGTATTCAGATCAGCATCATTTCGCAGGATGGAGCTAATAAGTGAAATTTCCTCGGAATATTGTTGTGCTTACGGGCACAGTCGACCCCTCTGTAGGCAAACAGCATGTTGTACTCAGCAACAGACTTGAACGGCTCAAACAATATCTAGTGAATATACGCGCTCTGATTATGAAATCTGATTTTGATTGTATAGTCTTTTGTGAAAATACAAACTATGACTATAATTACAGTGAACTGGAGATGCTCGCTCAAGATCAATGTAAAAAACTTGAAATTCTTTCTTTCATGGGATCAAACGACATAATAGAAGTCAAAGGAAAAAGTTACGGAGAATGTGAAATTCTGAATTACGCCGTCAATAACAGTGTATATCTCCAAGAGAATAACTGTACCTTTTACAAATTGACTGGCCGGATATATGTGGAAAATATCAACAAAATACTGGCAGAAACCAGCCATGATACTGTGTTTATCCGGTGGGATATCAGGAAAAAAGAAGTCGATACACGGTTTTTCAAGGTCCAGCGGGGATTTTATAGAGAGAACCTGTACCGCTTACTGGACCGTATTGACGAAGGGGCTCACCTGTCTATTGAAGAGGTTTACTTTAACAGTTTGAAAGGGAATCCCCATATTCATTCATTCAAGTCCTACCCCGTAATCAGGGGAATTTGTGCCAGTCTCGGTAAACCCTATGATTTGGGGCTATTCAAATTAACTTACAGAAAACTTCAGCTACGTGCAGGCTTGCTGGATTTACGCCGCTGTTCCTGACATTATGTCTGCAATAAAGGCCTTCTGATGTTCCCTATTTCCGTCGTAATCATAACGTACAACGAAGAAAAAAATATCGAGCGCTGCCTGCGTTCGGTACAGGGCGTGGCCGATGAAATCGTTGTGCTGGACTCGTTATCCACCGACCGGACAAAGGAAATATGCGGGCAGTACAAGGTAAAATTTATCGAGCAGCCCTTCCTGGGATATGTCGAGCAAAAGAACAAAGCGCTGGAATTTGCCACCTACCCGCATGTTCTCTCACTTGATGCCGACGAGGTACTCTCTGACGAACTCAAAACATCAATCTTTGAGATAAAGGAACAGTGGCAGCACGATGGCTATTGTTTCAACCGTCTGACCAATTATTGCGGCACTTGGGTACACCACTGCGGGTGGTATCCCGACCGGAAACTGCGCCTGTTTGACAAACGAAAAGGGAGCTGGACCGGCACTACCATTCACGAACGCTACCTGCTGAACGACAACAGCGCGCCGCAACATATACCCGGAGATTTACTTCACTATTCCTACTATACGGTTGATCAGCATATCGATCAGATCAAAAAGTTCACGACCATGATGGCTCAGGTTCAGTTTCAAAAAGGGAAATGCCCCGGATTTCTGAAGCTGGTCCTGAATCCGCTCTGGTGTTTCATCCGCCAGTATTTTGTCCGGCTTGGTTTTCTTGACGGCTATCACGGTCTGGTTATCTGCAGTCTGTCCGCCTGCGCCAACTTCATCAAATACACCAAAACAAGGGAGCTGTTCTCTGCCCGGGATCAGGGAGAATGATCAAAAACCTGATCATAAGCCGTACTGATGGTATCGGCGACGTCATTCTGACTCTGCCGGTCGCCGGTTTGGTGAAAAGGCTGCATCCCGGAGTAAAAATCTGGTTTATCGGCCGTTCCTACACCGCTCCGGTTATTTCCGCCTGCGAGCATGTCGACAATTACATCAATTGGGATGAGTTGACAGGGCTTGCCCCTCAGGAAAAGATCGAATACTTCACAAGCCTTAAAGCCGATGCAATCGTACACGTTTTCCCCAACAAGGAACTGTCGCAGATCGCCTTCCGCTGCAAAATACCGCTCCGCATCGGCACTTCGCACCGGTTCCACCACTGGCTGTACTGCAATCGTCTGGTGGGTGTGGGGAGGAAAAGATCCCCGTTGCACGAGGCCCAGTTGAACGCCCGTCTGTTCCGCCCCCTGGGTGTACGTACAACACCTTCGCTTGATGAGCTGAAAACCTTGATGGGACTGACCAGAACGGCTGACCTCGAAGAGGAATATGCCCAATGGCTTGACCCGCAACGTTTCAATCTGATCCTGCATCCGAAATCCAAGGGGAGTGCCCGTGAATGGGGTCTTGACAACTTCAACCAGCTGATCCGCACGCTCCCCAAAGATCGCTACAAATTATTTATCTCCGGCAGCGCCGAAGACGGGGTGGCACTGCACGAGCAGATCAAAATGTGGGGCGGTGATGTCACAGACATTACCGGAAAAATGCCGCTGGCACAGTTTGTTGCGTTTATTGGCAGGGCTGATGGCCTTGTAGCCGCCAGTACCGGGCCACTGCATATAGCGGCCGCACTGGGGAAAGTGGCGGTTGGCCTCTATGCACCGATGCGGCCGATTGATCCCGGCCGTTGGGCGCCTCTGGGGCAGCGTGCCGGCTATCTTGTTCTGGATACGCAGTGCGAAAAATGTCGTCATGACAACCACTGCCAGTGCATAGAAAGTATCACACCGGCGGATGTCGTGGTAAAGCTGGAGCAACTGAAGGCCCGGTAACGGCCAATAATTCCAATTCCAGTTCAAAGATGATCTCAAGGCGGCGATGAGATCGGCGACGTAGGTGTACAGATTGTACATTGAGGAGCCGATGACGAGCCAACGAAGAGAGGGCTTTGAAATGGAATTGGAATAACACCACGGAAACAACAGAGAACCCTCACTATGGCGCTACGCATCCTGCACGTTTTATCCTCCAATTTTTTCGCCGGCTCCGTTGCCTATGCACTCCAGCTGGCAGAAAAACAGCGTGCCTCCGGACATGATGTGATAATGGTCACCGATCAAACAGGTCTGTCGGATTCAGTAACCTGCCTGCAGCTTCCGATATCTGATCGTTCACTGATGCAGCGGTTTCGTAACATCCGCTTCCTGCGCGCCATTATCCGTAACCATGACATCCATGTTGTGCATGCCCATTCGCGTGCAGCCAGTTGGGTGGCCCATTATGCACTGCTCGGGACACGGGTGCCGCTGGTATCAACCATTCATGGCCGCCAGGTGAAGCATACACGCCTGAAGTCAAACGATGTCTACGGCGAGAAAGTAATCGCCATCTGCCCTCAGCTCATTGAGCAGTTGGCTACTGAGCTGCGCATGGACCGGCAGAAACTGGTCTGCCTGCCCAATCCCCTTGATTTTGAACATCTGGGGCAGATCCAAAGAAGCAGAGTTGATGACGGACGCGTGATTATTTCAGTTGTCGGTCGCCTTAACGGCCCGAAAGGGGCCCACATTGCAGACCTGGTGGCGCACGTCTTCCCGCAGCTGTTACAACGTCACCCTTCCCTCTCCGTTCAGATAGTCGGGGGTGAATGGGAGGCCTTCCCTCAAGCGGGCAAAGACGCCTTTGCACAGTTGCAAACTCTATTCGGGGGGCGCGTACGCGTGCGGTATCTAGGTTTTACGAAACAGGTGCTGCAGGTGATGGCTGATTCCGATGTTGTGATTGGTGCCGGACGTGTCGCCATGGAAGCCCTGGCGCTGGGGACTTCCGTCTTTGCCACCGGCGAAGCCTGCTGTCACGGTTTTGTCACCGGAGACAACCTGAGTGACGCCATTAGCACCAATTTCGGCGATATACGAGCGGTTGCCATACCGTTTCGCCCCGATACGGCAGCCGTTACCCGGGATTTTGAGGCATACCTCACCGGAACCGTTATTACCGGGATTGATCGCGCGGCACTGTCGGCGGTCTATGACATAAATGCCATCATGGCGAAGATTTTGAGTACCTATACCTCCGCCATCATGGGCAAGGCGGTTCCTGGCGCCATCCCTGTGCTGATGTACCACCGGGTGCCGGATGCCCCCATTGAGACAAAGCACAAAACCTTTGTGACAAAAGAGAATTTCGAAAAGCATCTCCGTTTTTTCACACGGCGGGGGCTGCAAGCCATTACCTTTCTTGATTACCTCGCCTTTGCCTCCGGTGACAAGCCTCTGCGGGAATTTCCCCGGAAACCGTTTATCCTGACCTTTGATGACGGTTATCTGGACAACTTTCACAATATGCTGCCGCTCGCCCGCAAATACGGGTACAAGGGGGTCCTGTTCCTGCTGGGAGATTTTTCTGTCAGCGGTAATATGTGGGATGTCGGTGAGAACCTTGAGGCGAACAGGATCATGACGACCGAGCAGAAGCGGGCGTTTGTGGCTTGCGGGTGGGAAATTGGCGCACATACGCTCACACACCCCAAATTACCGCTGTTGAGTGATGAAGATGCAATGTACGAAATATGTGAAGGCAGGGACCGCATCGAACGGGAACTGCAGACCAGGGTTGTTTCCTTTGCCTACCCTTTCGGCACCTATGACGAGCGTATCAAAAATCTGGTCAAACAGGCGGGGTTTGAATTCGGCATCGCTACCGACACCGGCGGCCTTACCATTGAAGACGACCGTTTTGCCGTTTTCAGGGTAAACATGTTCCCGGAGGAAAGCACGTTCAGTCTGTTTAAGAAAACATCTGCATGGTATCGGAACTATTACCGCCGGAAGCGTGGCAAGTAAGCCCGTCCAGAAGTGGCTTCGCGCGAAATACGCGTCACATTGGGGAGGAATTGTTTGGCAACAGATACGTTCGTATCTGTCGGGAAATATCGTCGAGCATGGCATACCGGCGGGTGTACATGGCTCGTTTATTTGATTTCATACTCTCATAAGAGCGACGTTCAAGCTGCAATGGCACGTCAAACCACCCGTCATCAGCCAGTTTTCCATCTACATCTGACCAGAGTGCATCATAGTCAAAGGTGAACTCATGGAGAGTGGATATATGAACAATATGCTTCTTCTTGTGGGAGTGGATGGTGTTGCTCACGCCGAGAAGGTACTTGACCCCCACGGCTGAAGCTATCTCCTGAGCCACGTACACGATAAATGCTTTCGGCCAAAGGCCATGCATGGCCTTTGAAATAGGCTTGGTATCAACATCAGCACCGCCCTGGATACAGCCGATGTACATGGTCCACTCACCATCCTGCCGGCACCCGAAAGAAAATACCAGGGAGATAATTGAGCCACCCAGTTCGGGGCACCACAGAGAAACAACCATCTCACCTTCTTTGCGGTATGTGTTGTCATAGCCAAGAAGTACGCAGGCATCGCACTCGCCGTTTATGGCAAACGTGGCAAGATTGACTCCCCCGGCTCGGGTTAAGGCGTTTTGCAGCGGGGTACCGAATCGATCAATAAAGTGATAGGTGTCCGTGAGTATTTTTATTTTTTCCCCGATTTTCCAGCGGTTGGAAACATAAACTCTCATCGGCTTCAGGGCCAGCCGGCGATTGAGGGCGGCATATTTTTTTAACTCGGGAGTTTCAAGGTCCCGGAACCATTCCAGCAGCTCTTTCGAGTTGACGGTTGCAGCGAATGACCAGCGAATCTGCTGTTTCAGAACCTTTAAGCGGGGCTCGCCAGCATAGCCGAGTGCCGCAAGTGACCATACTTCTCGAACGGCCAGCAATATGGCAGTTGAAATTTTGGGCATAATGGATGAAAAATCTGGCATACAATATCTTCTCTAGCAAACTCAGGGTTATTTAAACGACAATTTGTTGTGTATTGGACTATTACTATCACAAGCTTGCAATTTAATTAAGGTCTAAACTGTACCACTATTGTTATAGACTGTGCAAATTATCAGCATCCCGCAAAGGCAGACCAATTTTATGGCACTTCATCGCTTTTCCCGCACTGAACTATTGATCGGTACCGAAGGATTATCAACTCTGGCGGATAGACACGTCATGATCTGTGGTATCGGTGGAGTCGGCAGCTATGCCGCAGAAGCTCTGGGGCGAGCCGGCGTCGGAAAAATCTCGCTGGTGGACTTTGACGATATCTGCCTGACCAACATTAACCGGCAGCTCCATGCACTTTCCAGCACCGTGGGACAGCAAAAAGTGGCGGCGATGGCGGCCCGGTTACGCGACATCAATCCGGACGCCGATATCATACCAGTCAAGGAGTTTTTCTCGCACGAAAATGCTGCAGCACTGCTCACGCCGCGCCCCGACTATGTTCTTGACGCGATCGATCACTTCACCGCCAAAGCTTCCTTGATAACAATCTGTCGGCAGTTGGATATTCCAATCATCTCCAGCATGGGAGCTGCGAACAAACTGGACCCCACGAAGATAGAAGTGTCTGATATTTCTGCCACAAAAAACTGCCGTATGGCTCGCAGCATGCGCAAGATTTTAAAAAAGGCCGACATCACCTCCGGTGTGCAGGTCGTGTACTCAACTGAACTGCACCGGGAGCTTGACCCTGCAACGTCCGGAGCGTGCGGTACTGACTGCATCTGCCCTAATCGGTCGGAGCAGACCTTTCGTTGTGAACATCGACGGGTGATTCTGGGCACCATTTCGTATCTGCCCGCCATCTTCGGACTGACCATGGCCGGAGTTGTTGTTAACGATCTATTGAAACCCGTTTGAGAGTTTGCAGACAAAGAATGCGCGTTACCCGTAAAATAGGCAGTTTTTTTATTGACAACCCCTGAAAATAAAGGGTAACGTCAGTTCACCTCAGACTGAACATCCTGACATCCAAACAGATCCCTGGTCTTCTTCACATTAGATACGAAATATTCGACCTCTGAAAATAATCATATTCTGCCGTTTATGCCAGCAGTTCCCGGCGCAGCAAGACTCCGCTGTCGCCGCAACTTGTTGGCTTCCCCGGATACTTTGAGACTACCCATGTCAACCCCCCATACTATGCAACCCGTTACGCAGGAGAACAGATGAATTTACAGGAACTTAAGGGCAAAAAGATCAGCGAGCTCAACACTATTGCACGGGAGCTCAACATCGAGGGGGCTTCCAGCCTTCGGAAACAGGATCTTATCTTTGCAATTTTGAACGCTCAGACCGAACAGAACGGCTCGATCTTTGGGGAAGGGGTTCTGGAAACACTACAGGACGGTTTCGGATTTCTCAGGGCAACCGACTATAATTACCTCCCGGGTCCTGATGACATCTACGTCTCTCCCAGCCAGATCCGACGCTTCAACCTGCGCACCGGCGATACCGTTTCCGGCCAGATCAGGCCGCCAAAAGAGGGCGAGCGTTATTTTGCTCTGCTCAAAGTAGAATCGGTCAACCACGAATCGCCGGAAGTAGCCCGGGACAAAATACTTTTTGACAACCTGACGCCGCTCTACCCCCAGGAAAAGCTCACTCTTGAGACAACTTCGGAAAACATGCCGATGCGCGTCATCGAGCTGGTAGCGCCGATCGGAAAAGGGCAGCGCGGCCTGATTGTAGCGCCTCCCCGTACCGGGAAGACGGTACTGATCCAGAACATTGCCAATTCGATTGCCGCTAACCACCCTGAAGTGTACCTGATCGTTCTGCTGATTGTCGAACGTCCTGAAGAAGTGACCGACATGCAGCGTTCGGTTAAGGGTGAAGTCGTATCATCCACCTTCGACGAGCCGGCAACCCGCCACGTTCAGGTTGCTGAAATGGTTATTGAAAAAGCGAAGCGGCTGGTGGAGCACAAAAAGGATGTTGTCATTCTGCTGGACTCAATAACCCGTCTGGCCAGGGCATACAACACCGTACTGCCGCCATCCGGTAAAATCCTGACCGGCGGTGTTGACGCCAACGCCCTCCAGAAACCGAAACGTTTCTTTGGCGCTGCGCGCAATATCGAAGAGGGAGGGTCACTGACGATCATCGCCACCGCCCTGGTCGATACCGGCAGCAAGATGGACGAAGTCATCTTTGAAGAGTTCAAGGGCACCGGTAACATGGAGTTGCACCTCGACCGCAAGCTGGTGGAGAAACGCACCTTCCCGGCAATTGACATCAATAAGTCGGGGACTCGTAAAGAAGAGTTACTGATAGAAAAATCATCCCTGAACCGGATCTGGATTTTGCGCAAGATTATCCACCCCATGAACGTGGCCGATAGCATGGAATTCCTGCTGGATAAGCTGTCAGAAGCCAAGACCAATCAGGCTTTTCTGGATTCGATGTCAAAATAGATAATTAAATGGTTGCAAAAACCGCCCAAAGTGGATATGATTCGCCGCTCATATTTGTTACTGATTTTGTTGCGCCCTAATAAAGCACTATTGAAGGAGAAAGAGATGAGAGAAGGTATCCACCCAGATTATTCCGAGATTACCGTTAAGTGCCTGTGCGGGAACACATTCCAGACACGCTCAACAAAAAAAGAGATCATCACCGAGATTTGCTCTGCCTGCCATCCGTTCTACACCGGCAAACAGAAACTAATCGACACCGCTGGGCGTGTTGAACGCTACAAAAAACGTTACGGCCAGGCTTGATCGATCTTTTTGTAGACTCATGAGAGGGGCTTTGTCGCGAGGCAAATCCCCTTTTTTTACTCCTGATTCCCCGCTTCCGGTGAGTTCGATCAGGGGTTTCACTCCAAGATAAGAGCCTGCCAGTTTCTGAAATGACCATTGCTACCCCTGAGCATGGCTCGAACAGGACACCATGAACGTCACCCTGATCGAACACACACCCAATCCGGAACGCACGGTAGCGTTAGCTGCCCGTCTCTGTTATTCGCCCTCTTCAATTGATGATTTACGGGAAAAGCTGGCCGCCTCTGCTATTGAGTCGTTTCTGGACAAGATCATGTCTCTTGGTCACCATTCCGTACTTGAGCATGCCTCGTTCACCTTTGGCATTGAAGGAATTTCCCGGGTAACTACGCACCAACTGGTGCGCCACCGCATCGCTTCGTTTTCCCAGCAATCCCAGCGCTACGTGTCCCACAAGGAGGAATTCGCCTCCATCATGCCGGACACTATCGCCGGGAACCCTGAAGCGCGGCAGATTTTTGCCTCCATGTCTGAAACCGTCCATAAAGCCTACGCACAGCTGATCGACATGGGGATTCCGGCAGAGGACGCCCGCTATATACTGCCAAACGCCACAGAAACCAAAATCATCATGACCATGAATGCCCGTGAGCTGCTGCACTTTTTTGCGCTGCGCTGCTGCCAGCGCGCCCAGTGGGAAATCCGGGAGATGAGCGACGAAATGCTTCGTCTGGTAAAAAGAATCGCGCCGATTATTTTTCGTCAGGCCGGCCCCGGCTGTGTAGCCGGGCCCTGCCCGGAAGGAAAGTTCTGCTGTGGCCAGACAACCGAAGTACGAGCATTTTACAAAGCTCTGGTATAAATCAGACCTGAACCAGGCAGCACACTCGGCAACAGTTTTCAGGACAAAAGAGGGTATATGGACAAGATACATGTTGGCGGACAGGCGGTTATCGAAGGGGTAATGATGCGGGCACCCCGCTCGGTTGCCATTGCAGTGCGTCGCCCCGATAACGAAATCGTCGTCAGAAAAGAGTTGATTGTCCCGCTTTCCGAACGCTTTCCGATTGTCAAACTCCCGATAATCCGTGGTGCAGTGGCGCTCTTTACCTCGCTTATCATCGGTATCAAGGCTCTCAATTTTTCTGCCAATGAAGCCATGACTGAAGACGAAAAAGAAAAGGAGAAGAAAAAAGGGGGCGACACAAAGGGGGGAGGCGAACTTTCTTCCTGGGCAATGGCCGGAACGATGTCCATAGCCTTCGGCTTCGGCATCTGCCTGTTTTTCCTTTTTCCGCTTTATCTGACCAAGCTGCTGACACCAGTCATCGGCGACAATAACATCGTCTTTAATCTGGTGGACGGCGTCATCAGGGTAGTTGTTTTCCTCGCCTACATCTGGGTTATATCCCGGATGGAGGATATCCAGCGGGTATTCCAGTATCACGGCGCCGAGCACAAATCCATTTTCGCCTTCGAGGACGGTGTTGAGCTGACTGTTGAAAATGTGCGCCGCTACAACCGACTGCATCCGCGCTGCGGTACAAGCTTCCTGCTGATTGTCATGCTGGTCAGCATAGCCGTATTTTCACTGATTCCCAAGCTCTGGCCGTTTTATCTGAAAGCCGGGTCGCGGATAGTCCTACTCCCGATGATTGCCGGCATTTCCTATGAGTTCCTTAAGTGGAGCGCCACAAACGACAGCCATCCGCTTGTCAAAATGATCATTGCACCGGGGCTCGCACTGCAGCGCCTGACCACCCGCGAGCCGGACGACAGCCAGATTGAAGTCGCTATTCGCGCCATGAATGAAGCCCTTGAGGTTAATGCAGGTTACAAAGATGACCGGTTGGTAGTGTAAGCTCCTCGCCAGAAGATCACACCTATGCTCTCTTATGAAATCACCCAGCAGGACCATTGCCGCCGGCTGGAAAGCTATCTGCGTACCCTTATGCCGGCAGCACCCCCCGGTTATGCACGGAAACTTATAAAAAACGGGGCTGCCAGACTGAATGGCGCTCCGGCAGCAGCCGACACCCTTCTGGCCCTCTGCGATACCGTCACCCTCAAGGAAAGTGCCGTAACAACCGCACTGCTGGTTCACAGCCGTCCGACTCTGGACATACTCTACGAAGACAGCCTGATCCTCATTGTCAACAAGCCGCCCGGTCTACCGATGCACCGGACCGCCGAATGTGAAGACAACCTTGTGGATGCCGGTCAGGCATATATCCTGCATTCCCGGTTTATTGTAACGAGGCAGGCGGAACAACACCCATAGCCTCATAAAGTGCTGCTTGTCGCTTTGTTACTTCACCCATACGTGGATCACGCCCGGGGTTCTCGAAGCATTCA
>CAINRC010000097.1 GCA_903852495.1 uncultured Geobacteraceae bacterium
CCAGATGTGGTTTTGGCAACAGCGTCTATACTGAACACCTTGCCGAAGGTAACATAGGCCCCGCTTACCACGGCGTCAGCCTCAGCCGCACTTCCCACAACCAGGATTTTGTCACTATTCAGCCGCGATGCCAGCAGCATCTGCAGCGTAGTCTTCATCTCGCCGCTGTTCTGTACACCGGTCACGCTTATATCCGCAACCATCACCCGCACCTGAGCGGCAAAACAGGGAACGGCACTCAACTGAACCAGCAACGCGACCAACAGTAGGTTTATTTTTCTCATGGTACCTCCATTTTTCTGCACATTACCACACCGCCACCATCTGATGTTAAAAAAAGGGCGGGATTTCTCCCGCCCTTCGGAACTTCTGATGCAGCCTGTTTTAGAAGTTGAAAATCAGGCTCGTACGGACGGTGTAGGGGTTTTCCGGATTTTTTGCATCTGCCAATGTACCGGCTGATGAGGAACCTTTGTAGAAACCACCAAGCATAACGTATGCTGCCTGAACGCTGGCGGTCAGGTTGTCATACAGTTTGTAGCCGGTTTCAACATTTAATTCCGTACCCATGAAGTTGGAGCCGTTCTGAGAAGCAGTTGCTTTGTCAATCGGCTTCAGTGAATTTGTTTTTGCTACCCAGGCCATACCGAGGTTAGCGTTGGTGTAGAACTTGGGTGTAATAGCTGTGTCATAACCCAGGGAGTACAGATAGAGACCCTGCATATTGAGCGGGGTTGTACCGTTGCCGGTGTTATACACGATAGCAACATCGGTTGTACCGGTACCGGCTGCAGCGTTACGATTGAGCAGCATCATGCCGGACTCGTTGTAAGTGCTTGTGCCAGCTGTGGCAGCCCATGTGTTGTTTTGTGACTGGGAGGAACCGACCCAACCGGTCAGGTGTCCATTGGTGGCGGCGTTTGAATCATTACCGGAGGTGAAGAGGATTGCTGTTTTGAGTGTACCGGGGCCGATTGCCATCTTGCCGGCTACGTTGGCAGCCACTGCATTCAGGTACGCGGTGCTGGCGCCATCTTTTTTAAGTATACCACCCTGATATGCCAGGAAGCCGCTGACATTCAGTGCGCCGAACTTGGCATCGCCGGTCAAACCGAGGGTGTGAATCATGATGTCACTATACCCAAGGAGGCCGCGGCTATCGTTATACAGATAGTAGACAGCGCCTGCGTTGATGTCCTTTGTCACAGCATATTTGCCTTCCAGAAGGCCGATGTCCAGGTTGTCCATACCACGGGGGCGGACCGTAGAGGCGGGGGCAGCGGTCGTGCCAAAGTAGGACTGGTCGTAGCCGCGGAAATAGCCGGCATTGACTGTGGCTGCGCCAAGCTTGGTGGATGCAAGGATACCGGCCACATCGGCGTCGAAGAAGATACCTTTGAGCTGATCTTTAATCGGCTGGATACCTGCGGTGACGCGAACCGGTGTTGAAGGAATCTTAAAGTCAAGATAAACGTGCTTGGTTTCAAGGTTGACAGTATCTGACTCAAGTGCACCGCCCTGATTTCTGCCGGTTGCGCCAGCAGCCGTTGCAGACGGAGTTGTCTGGCTCTGGGCTCTGTCGCCGAAAACTGAATCGATTTCGAAACCGGTAACAAGTTTCAGATCGTCACTTACTTTAGCGGTGTAGAACAAGCGGGTACGCTGTTCGAAGTAGTTGTTCATCTTCAGTTTTGCTGAAGTTGAATCACTCCATGTAGGTACGACAACAACACCAGAGGTAGTAGCAAGTGGATTGCCGCCGCCGCCGTTTTCGTAGTTGGACAGGAAATATCTCAGTCTGGATGTACCGCTGAACTGGCTCTCAAATGCCATTGCCGGCACAGTGATCGCGGCCAGTGCGCCTGCTACTGCTGCGATTGTTGCTACTTTCTTGAAATTCATGTGTTCCTCCCATTTGTATGATAGTTGCTTGTACTGCTGCGGAAACGTACTGTCAGATTAGTTTGTTGCCGTTGCTCACCACCTTTCGTAGTAAATTTGGCCTGAACCTTTCAAACGACTTCGCCTTCGAAACATACGGCCTTTATACACAAACACCTCTAAGCGTCCAATTCAGCAATGGACACTTAGAGGTATAATAACGCCTACGCTTGTTAATTTTTTTTCTGAAACGTTCACAGTGTGTTTCGCTCCCGGTTGTTGCACCCAGCTGGTGCTGGTTTGCAGTAATAATAATCGGTTAGCTACTTTTTCGAGTTCGTTTGTTTCAGTCTTGTTCTATTTAGTTGGCCGGAATATACAACAAATCAAATATTTGTCAACATAAAACTACTGTTTATTAGCTAACTATTTGTTTAAGAAAGATAATTCAGTCTATTTCTTTTTGATGCGCCTGTTTGATTACCACACTATTTCCGCTCACTCGCCATGGGTCAGTGGTGATGAGCAACCTGGCACAACTCCGTCAGCACACCGTGGCTGCTTTTTGGGTGAACAAAGGCGATGCGCGTGCCGTGTGCCCCGTTGCGTGGTTTTTCATCGATCATGCGGGCACCGTCAGCGCACAGTTTGGCAAGTGCCGCTTCAATATCCGCAACCTCGTAGGCGATGTGATGGATCCCGGCGCCGTTTTTTTCGATGAATTTGGCCACCGGACTATCTTCTGAGGTCGGTTCCAGCAGTTCGATCAAAGACTCGCCGACCCGCAGCATGGCAACCCGCACCTTCTGCTCGGCGACCTCCTCAATCCCGGCTAAAGCCATACCAAGGTTATCCCGGTAAAAAGGGATGGTTTCGTCCAGTGATTTTACGGCAATGCCGATGTGGTTTATTTTTGTGAGCATAAAGTAGAACCTTTCTTATTAAACACAGAGACACCGAGACACAGAGAAAACCAGAACCTTTTCGGGGAAAACCAAAACTATGAAAATCGTCGCTGACCTTCTTTTCCCTATCTCTTTTGCCTCTGAAGTTCTCTGTGTCTCTGTGCCTCTGTGTTAATACTAGGCTTTTTTGTTTTCAGAACCCATTTCAACTTACAAGACATCGGGACATTGAGAAAATCAATATACTATCCTTTTGATGCCATCCTTCAAAACTGGAGTAAAAAAGTTGATCAAAAGGCCTGTTTTAATTTTTGTAAGTCTCAGGTACGTCATGATCTGTGCTTCGTGAACTGGCATGAGTTTTTCAACGCATTTAAGTTCAACTATAACTTTACCCTCAACAATAAGATCGAGCCTGTAACCAGACTCAAGCTTTACGTCCTTATACGCTATAGGTAATATTTTCTGGCGTTCAAAATATAAATTCTTCAGCTGTAGCTCATAACAGAGACATTCCTCGTATACTGACTCAAGCAGCCCGGGACCAAGAGCACGGTGCACCTCAATTGCACAACCAATTATTGTTTCTGTCAGTTCAGAATCAAAATAGCTTTTCTCCGTTGCTCCGTTGCTCCGTGTTATTCCAGACATTACAACACAACTGTCTCCGTATGCTTACCAAACACCCCACGGAAGACATCCGCTATTTCGCCGAGCGTTGCGTATGTTTTTACCGCCGTCAGGATGTACGGCATCAGGTTATCTGTGCTTTTGGCGGCGATTTCCAGTTGTGCCAGCGCTGCGGCTACCGCACTGTTGTCACGGCCACCCTTCATGGCGGCCAGCGATGCTTTCTGGGAGATTTCAACCTCTTCCTTGACCCTCAACAGGCCGGTCGGAGCAGCTTCTTTAACGGTGAACTTGTTAACGCCGACAATAATCAACTGGTCCTTCTCGATCGCTTTCTGATAGGCGTAGGCCGAGTCCTGAATCTCTTTCTGCTGGAAACCGCGTGAGATGGCTTCAACAGCGCCGCCCAGTTTGTCTATTTTTTCAATATATGCCAGCGCGTCCTTTTCAATCTGATCAGTCAGGGACTCCACCAGGAACGAACCGGCCAGCGGGTCGATACTGTCTGCCGCGCCTGATTCATAGGCAATAACCTGCTGGGTGCGCAGGGCGATACGGACCGAATCCTCCGTTGGCAGGGCCAACGCTTCGTCGCGGGAGTTGGTGTGCAGCGACTGGGTTCCGCCGAGCACTGCAGAGAGCGCCTGGATGGTGACGCGCATGATGTTGTTGTCCGGCTGCTGCGCGGTCAGGGTGCAACCGGCGGTCTGGGTGTGGAAGCGAAGCATCTGGGATTTTGGATCTTTGGCGCCGAAACGCTCCTTCATGATTTTTGCCCAGATGCGGCGGGCGGCGCGGAACTTGGCAACCTCTTCAAACAGGTTGTTGTGGGCGTTGAAGAAGAACGCCAGGCGCGGAGCGAATTCATCAACATCCATGCCGACCTTGATGGCGGCGTCAACGTAGGCGATGCCGTCGGCCAGGGTGAAGGCGACTTCCTGCACGGCGCTGGAACCGGCTTCACGGATATGGTAGCCGGAGATGGAGATGGTGTTCCACTTGGGCACGTTGTCTTTACAGTAGGCAAAGATGTCGGTGATGATGCGCATGGATTCTTTGGGCGGATAGATGTAGGTGCCGCGCGCCATGTACTCTTTGAGGATATCGTTCTGGATCGTGCCGGAGATTTTATCGGCGGATACGCCCTGCTTTTCAGCTACGGCAATGTACATGCAGAGCAGGACGGCAGCGGTGGAGTTGATGGTCATGGAGGTGGAAACCTTGTCCAGCGGGATGCCGTCGAAAAGGATTTCCATATCCGCCAGAGAGTCAATGGCCACGCCGACTTTACCGACTTCACCGAGACTCATGCCGGCGTCGGAGTCGTAGCCCATCTGGGTCGGCAGGTCAAAGGCGATGGAAAGCCCGGTCTGGCCGGCCGAAAGCAGATATTTATAGCGCTCGTTGGATTCTTTGGCGGTACCGAAACCGGCATACTGGCGCATGGTCCAGAAGCGGCCGCGATACATGGTCGGCTGCACGCCACGGGTATAGGGGTATTCCCCCGGAAGGCCGAGCTGTTCTTCATAGCCGGGATATTCGAAATCGGGGGTGAAGCAGCGTTCCATCTCTATGTTGGAGCTTGTCAGAAACGGGTCCATCCGCTCGGGTGATTTTGTGAGGCTTTTGGCAACCTTCTCGTTCCACTTCTGCTTGCTGTCTTTGATGCCCATAGCGGACTCCTTTTCGTATGTTCCAATACAGAGGCACAGGTGCGGAGAACCGGCTTAACCGTGATCTTCCTGCCCTTCACCTCTGTATCGTAAAAGTTGGTTTGGTATCGTGCGCTGATAAAAAAAGTCCCCCTTCGTGACGAAGGGGGCTTATGTGATTTACAAAATGGCCTGTACCGCCGCGAGTACGTCTGCCTGGATGGCTTCCTGACTTCGGGTGAAAGATGCGTCAACCCTGACACCGCGCCAGCGTTTCATTTCCCTGAGGTAAAACGACTGCATGTGCCGGTAATACTCAATCCCGCCATCGTGGTGAATCTGCATGACATCTTCGATCCGCTCACACGCTTCTTCCGGCGGTACATCCATGAAGATAGTCAGGTCCGGGTAGATCTCATCATTAAACAGATGGCCACGGGAAATTTTTTCAAGAAGGCGCAACACGTCGAAATTCTGCGTTGTCCCGCCGACATGAGCATTGGCAAGAGATGAAATACTGGATTGTTTGCACAGAACGACTTTGTTCTGCTCCAGGCACGGGCGGACAACATTGGTGAAAATCTGCGAGCGGACCGCACACTCAAACAGAAAGTCAGCACGAGGATCAACACCAAACGACCAGTTGAGAAGGCTTTCAATGCCAAGCTCTTTTACCCGCCCCGAATCTGGATTAGCACACTCGATAACCTCATGATTGCTTTCGGTCAATGCTTTATGTAGCGCAACGATTGCCCCTTTAACCTGCTGGCCCGAACCGCTGATACCTTCAAGAACAATAAATTTTCCTTTTCTCACAGTAACCCCCTCTTTTTTTTACAGCACCTGGTGCAGGTATTCGGTTGTGCGTGACCGTTTTTCAAGCTCCATCTCTTTCGGATCAACATCGACAAATTTTTCGTCCGGCGTGATTTTGAAGAGCGGCTGCCCTTTCTGAACGATTGATCCGTCACTCCCCTGCATAATAATTTTGTCTATTGTACCGGAGAATGTTGCACGAACGGTGTTGAACATTTTCATGACTTCTATGATGTACAGTGCCTGGCCTTTTTCAAAATGCATTTCTTCGTGGACGAAGGTGGGCAGACCGGGTGCTTCCTGGCCGTAATACATACCGCCGCAGATAGCAACAATCTCATCCGCTTTAGTGGTCGGCGGCGGCACCAGAACTTTCTTCATGCGTGCCTGCAGTTCCGTGTCATTGAGATATTCCGGAATGGTGACTTCCAGATCTTCCTCAATTTTGAATTCCCAGAATTTGACATTTTCTGCCACGACAAACAACATGCCGAGCAGTTCCAGACCGGCTTCAAACCCGGTGTGAGCCGAGCGGATCTGCTCCCACTCGCCGGCACTGAATCCTCCCTGCGGTTTTTCTTTGGCAACAAGGGCAGACAGTTTGTCGAATTCGTGCATACCCAGTTTGAATCGCTCCGACAAGGTGCGATAGAAGCGGATCCCTTTCTGCAACAGATCGTTGTCATGCCCCCAGATAACCTCGGCAGCCGGTGCTTTCGGATCCCAGGACATATTGAGGTATTCATAGGTATCGGCCAGCAGGATGAATGGATTGCCGTGCCAGGCGACTTTGCCCTTGACGAGGGTGAAGTTCGACCGGTTGATGGAGCACCAGCCGGAAAGGAGGTGCGGATCTTCCAGCAGTTTCTCCATGGGACGGGTAACCAGAGTTCCCTTGCGATCAAGAATCGCCGCCATATCCTTGGCAACTTTCGGATCATCCGGGAACTGCTCCGCCATTTTCTTTGCGTAGGCTTTTTTCATCTGGATAAAGGCAAAAACCGTATCCAGCTTGCTTGCTTCCTGCTTCAGCAGCCCCATGAGAGTCAGATAGGGGACGACAAACCGGGTGGTCGGCTTTGCCATGACGTTCTGGCCGAGGAACCAGTTGACCAGGCCGTAGTGGAATTCCAGATTGGTGCCCAGATCCGAACCACGCAGCGTTGTTTTGCCAAGAACTTTCGACAGATGCTGGTAGCTCGCCAGGCGGTCTTCACCCTTGGTGAGCAGAAGCGCAATATTCGAGTCGTATGCTCCGGCAACCTTGTACCGCATGAACATACCGGTATCGGGGTTAACCATGCAGATACCCTGGTCATCGCGGATCTCGCCGTCAATCGGGGCCGACCAGTAACGGATCATGCCGCCGGCGTGGGGCGAAAGTGAGCTGTCGGTGGCGTTCAGACGGGCCTCGGCAGCAGCGGCAAAACGGGGAATACGCTCCGGTTTGGGCAGACGCTTTTTGTGGAGGACCAAAAGAGCCATCATTTCAACGAGCGACTCCACAACAAAGAAGTCTTTCTTGTCTTTCGGATTGGTAAATTTGAGGCTGTAACACAGCTCGGAAACGCGGTGCTCAACCTGAATGCGGGTATTGACTTCCATGAAATAGTAACGGTCACGGTCGACGATACATTCGAAGGTCGAGGCGGAATCAAGACCTACCGCAACGCCGAACTTGGTGGAATCATCCTCCATCCGCTTGAGTACATTCAAATCGCTTTCCAGAGCTTTCTGCTCCGCCTTGCGCCCGGCTTTCTTTGCCGCATCAATGGCGATGGCCAGAGCTTCCTGGGTTACTGAAATTTCCAGCAGTTTCTGCTCATGCATCTGCAGTGAGCAATCACGGCCGCCAAGAGATACACACCACTCTCCGTTGCCAATCAGCTGGATTTCATTGTGGCGGGTCTGCTCAATATTCAGCTCGACCAGGACGTTCTTGTTGTCGCCGACGCCATTGGCTTTCACCTCGTTCAGAACTTCCCGCACAAGGGTCGCTGTTTCGGCCGACGCTTCCTTGATCTGCTTGTCCGTCGGTTTTTTAAGACCGAGCAGTGACGCGCCAAGAATACGCTGTCCTTTACCGCCGCCGCCGCCGATCGCTTTCAGACGGATACGGCTGGCCGGATACTCTTTAAACATCGCCTCTACTTCAATCTTGACCTGTGCCGACAGTTCATCGATGGAATACAGGTCAAGCCCTTTTTCGTACGACGCATACAAAATCTGATCGGCCAGATCTTCCAGCGACAGTTTTTTGTCATTCAGCGTTGCCGCCGCCACTTTCAGGCTGTGGGTTTTGGCCAGTGCCAGCAGCTTTTCCCGGGTACCGTATTTTTTTACCAGTGTCCGGGCGGTCGCATTGTTGATGCCGGGGGTTACGCTGACGCCGACAGACAGTGCCGTACGTTTGGCCTCGTCCTTTTTACCCGCATCAGCCTGGGTACGGGAGTTGGGGCCCATAAACGACAATCCGGCATTTTCGATGGCAGCGACGAATTCTTCATCTTCAGCCATAAAACCGTAGCCGGCGAATACCGCACCGTAGCCGTTGTCTTTGGCTATCTTGATTATCTGGCCGATACGCTCGACGCGCTCTTCCTTGCTGGCGCCGCTGTAGTCAGGCACGCGGTGCACGCGGCTTGAATCCGTAAGCTGACGGAGTTCGGGAGCCAGGGCATTGGCGTAGACAATGGAGTCTTTTTCGGAAAGCAGGATACCGTAGTGGGTAACCCCCATTTCCTCAAAAACATCCATAGCTTCCTTGCGGATCGGGCCACGGCATACGATAAGCGGTTTCAGATCTTCACTCGCAAACGAGCGGACCCACTCGGAAGTGGATGCTCCAAGACGACGATCGCGGTGAGTAAGAGGGTTATTCATGTAGTGGTCGTTCATATATCTATCTCCAATAATTGAAATGGGGAAAGTCGTGTATCAGTGGAACTCCCGCTGCGGTGCCATCATTGGACCCGGACGATAATGACGCATCAGGAACGAGATATTTTCGCCCAGTACCTTGCGCAGATCGGTCGGCATAACGATGGATGAAATGGAGCCGAGCGACAGACCCTCTTTCGGGTTCATCAACTCTTTCTCGTAGCGCTGATTGAGGGCAGCTTCCTGACCCTTCAGCCAATCAGCCGCTTCTTTTTCAGCGTCCTTTTTAGCCGTAGCACCGTTTTCACCGGCATTGACGCGCTCTTCCGTCCCCTTCTTGATCATCTCGGCCGCGCTGGCGCGCATTTTGCGGACTTCATCCTTGTAAACGAATTCTTTACCTGCCGGCCCCATAACCGCAAGGCGGGTGGTGGGCAGCGCCAGAACCAGATCGGCACCGGTCGGATAGTTGTTGTATGAAGCATAGGCGCCGCCGTAGGCGTTGCGCAGAATCAGCAGAATACGCGGTGTACGCACATCAACGATGGAATCAAGCATGGAGCGCCCGGCCTGAACGATGCCGCGTGCTTCCTGCTCCCGTCCCGGAAGGAATCCGGTGGTGTCTTCCATGAAGATGAGCGGAATATTGTAGATATTGCAGAACCGGACAAAACGGGCGATCTTGACCGCAGAATCACAATCGATCTGGCCGGAGGAGACCGCCGAGTTATTGGCAACAAAGCCGACGACCTGACCACCAAGGCGGCCAAAGGCGGTGACAACTTCACGGGCGCGTTCCGGCTGCAGCTCGAAGTAATCACCATGGTCACAGATCTGCTGAATAATGATGGAAACATCGAACGGAGTATTGAACCCGGTCGGTGAGTTGAATGCTTTCTTAAGCAGCGTGTTGATTTCCCATGTTTTACGATCCAGCGGGTCACTGGTTTCCTGGAAAGGAGCCAGGATGCTGTTGTTGTCAGGAATGTATGACAACAGGCGAACCGCCGTACGCAGGGCAGCAACCTCGTCGGTGACCGTAATGTCAGCAACACCGGTTTTGCCATGAACTTTCGGTCCACCCAGCTCTTCCGGAGTAACATCCTCGCCCAGAACCGACTTGACAACGCCCGGCCCGGTCAGACCGAAAAAGGTGTCATTGGGCTGAATTACGAAGCTGCCCTGACGGGGGAGATAGGAACCGCCGCCGGCATTGAAACCGAACATACACATAATTGAGGGGACAACACCGCTGATCCGGCGCAGGGCGGTAAATGCCTCGGCATAGCCGTCCAGACCGCCGACCCCTGCAGGCACGAAAGCACCGGCCGAGTCGTTCATGCCGATAACCGGAATTCCCTTTTCGCCCGCCATGTTGAAAAGCTTGGCAAGCTTGCTGCCGTTGGTGGCGTCAATGGAACCGGCACGAACCGTAAAGTCGTGACCATACACCGCCACATCACGGCCGCTGATATTGAGTACCGCCGTTACCAGCGATGCTCCGTCAAGATTTTTGCCCCAGTTCTGGAACAGCACGTTGGGCGTTTTGTCGGAGAGCACGTTCAATCTCTCCCACACGGTCATTCTTTTTTTGAAGTGCTGTTTTTCGATCTGATCTATTTTGACCGATTTTATCGGGCGCTGGATCAGTTCGTATCCTTCTTTCATCGCCACTTCATAGCCGCCGGTTGTTTTGGAAATTTCACCCGGGATGGTGAATTCCACCGTTTCGGGCGGATCAAACGGGTTTTTTAAAACTGGCTTGGGTGCTGTACTTGACATCGTTACCGTCCTTTATTGGTATATTTATCCACGACAATCAGGCGTGAGATGGATGCCCTGCAATAACTTTTATCAGCGGGTGACGACCGCTAACACGGTGACTTCACTGCCGTCCTTTGAAAGAAGGCGGTGCTTTAGTGATGAATCAAAATACACACAATCCCCCTCCTCCAGCACAATCCGCTTCTCGTCGAGAATAAGTTCTGCAGCCCCCTTCATGATGAAGAGAAATTCTTCTCCATCGTGGCTGTAAGTATTCTCTTCAAGAGCTTTTTGGGTGATCGACAGCAGAAAAGGTTCCATCTTCTTGTTTTGTTTGTGAAACGAAAGTGATTCGTAGGAGTAGCCCTGGTTGGTACCGGCCTTGGAAATTACCCGGTGGATTGTTTTACGTTCGTGGGCGCGGACAACTTCAAAGCGGCACTCTTCTTCGTCTTCATTGAAGAAAAGGCCAATTTTTACGTCAAAGAATTTTGCGATTCTGGAGAGGGTGGCAATCGGAGGTGAAACGTTATTATTTTCTATCTGGGAAATGAGCGCAGGGGAAAAACCGGTCTCCCTGGCAACAGCCTGGAGAGTCAGTTTTTTTGAGAGGCGGAGTTTTTTTATTTTAGCCCCGATGTTGAATTCGCGCATTCAAACCCCTGACAATAAAAGTGAAACTCAGCATTCGTGCGGGTTTGTATACAATTTGCTTTATAATGTCAATAAAATTCCTTCGCTAGCAGTAAAAATACGACCTCGTGAATAAATGAAATATATTATGGTCAAAATTTACCGTTTAAGGGTGCGGGCAAGCAGCTGCAGCGTGTGCACCACATCAACTTTCGAACCGTGTTGTTTTAGCCCATCGGCAAGTTGCATCATGCATCCGGGGCAGCCGGTTGCCACAACCTGAGCGCCGGTGGCCGCAATCGCTTCGCTTTTTCCGTTGTTGATCGCCATGGACGAATCATAGTGATACACGTTAAACGTCCCCCCCAGCCCGCAGCACCGGTCGGCACCATCCATCTCCACCAGCTCGACGCCCGGCGTGCCTTTCAGCAGATCACGCGGCTGCTTGGAGATGCCGTGGGTACGAAGATGGCACGGGTCGTGATAGGTCACACGAAGCTCTTCGCCGCTCCCGGTCTCGGACGGATCAAGGCCCAGCTGCCGCAACAGCTGTGACGCATCCATGGTTTTTGCTGCCAGGGCATCCAGGCGCGCACGCAGCTCCGGATTGCGCTTACCCACAACCAGCGGATAGAGGCGGTGCAGGGCGCCGCCGCAAGTAGCGCAGGCGGTCATGACGTAATCCACTTCATATTTTTCAAATTCAATCAGGTTCTTTTCGGCCAGATCCCGCACCGTTTTGATATCCCCCCCCGACATACCGGGCAGACCGCAACACTGCTGTCCTTTGGGGATGATGATCGTACAGCCGAGATGGCGGAACAGGGCCAGCGCGGCCTCCCCCACATCGGTATAGACAAAGTTGGTCATGCAGCCGACAAAAAAAGCGATGCGCGGTTTCCCCGGTTCTCCCGGAATAACCTCCGGATGCTGATCCATAAAACTGTTCTTGGCGATCTCCGGGATGAAGCGTTTGTTGCCGATGAACGGAGCCGGGAAGCGAAGGCGCAGGCCGGATGTGGCGGGAACTTTTTTGAAGAAAAGCGGGCCGAGCAGCGCGGCCATGGAAGCCCCCATCTTCATGCGGGTCCGGCTCTTGATAACCTGGCCGACGGCGGCATGGAACGTTGTCAGACCACGTCTCCGGGCCAGCGACTCACGGGCCGCAATGACAATCTCATCGGTGGGGACATCATTGGGGCACTTGTCAACGCAGCTGCCGCAGAGCAGACATTTTGACATGGCCTCATAGGTCTGGTCGTCCAGTTGGATATCATCGGCCAGAATATGCTGAGCCAGCGCCACCTTGCCGCGCGCCACCGCCGGCTCCCGCTGGAAAGCGGTAAACGCGGGGCAATTCTGGCGGCAGGCACCGCACTTGACACATTTTTTCAGCTGATCTTCAACCCGCTTGAGCGGATCCTGTATTTGGTCTGACATTGAGGAACCTTTCTTTGCTTAACACAGAGGCACTGAGACACGGAGAACGGCAAAAACGTGCCTTGATAGTAAACACAACCCGGATAATTCACAACCATTTTAGTCCGGTTTCACGGTTTTCTCCGTGCCTCCGTGGTGAACCGAACCATAGATTTACAGCTTTACCTTCCACTCGTCCAGCGCAGCCAGTGCCCGCTCCGCCAGCTTCTGCCGCCGTTCCTTCTTTTTGATCCTTCCCGGCAGCTCCGGAAAAAGGCCGTAGTTCACATTCATCGGCTGGAAATGTTTCACGTCCGCATTGGTAATGTGGTTCATCAGGGCACCCAGGGCGGTTTCCGGTGACGGCACCGGAATCGGCAGGCCCTTGACAAGAGCGGCAGCGGCGATGCCGGCGAGGAAGCCGCTGGCCGCCGACTCTACATATCCCTCCACCCCGGTGATCTGGCCGGCGAAGAAGATACGCGGATCGCTCTTTAGCTGCTGCGTTGCATCCAGCAGCGCCGGGGAGTTGATGAACGTATTGCGGTGCATGGAACCGAGGCGGACAAATTCGGCCCCCTCCAACCCTGGAATGGTGCGGAAGATCCGGCGCTGTTCCGGCCAGGTCAGCTTGGTCTGGAAGCCGACCAGATTGTACATGGTTTTCTCCCGGTTTTCGGCCCGCAGCTGGATGACGGCGTGGGCCTCGTACCCGGTATGCGGATTGAGCAGACCGACCGGCTTCATCGGTCCAAAGCGGAGCGTTTCCACGCCGCGCGAGGCAAGTTCCTCAACCGGCATGCATCCTTCGAAGTGAACCACCTTCTCAAAATCACGGGCCGGAACCTTCTCGCCACGGTTCAATTCATCGATAAAGGCCAGATATTCCTCTTCATTGAGCGGACAGTTGAGATAGTCATCGCCATCCCCCTTACCGTACCGCGAAGCGGCAAACACCTTTGTCATATCCATGGATTCGGCGGTGACTATGGGCGCGATGGCATCGTAGAAATAAAGCCGATCCCCGGTCAGGTCAGCAAGGGAGAGCGCCAGGGCATCGCTGGTCAGCGGACCGGAGGCGATGATAACAATCCCCTCGGCCGGAATGGCCGTCGACTCGCCCCGTTCGATGCGGATCAGCGGGTGGGCTTCAATTTTGGCGGTGACATAGTCGGAGAACAGCTGGCGATCAACCGCCAGAGCGCCCCCGGCGGGAACAGACGTTGCCCCGGCAGCCTCCATGGTCAAAGAACCGCACCGACGCAGCTCCTCCTTCAGGAGCCCGACCGCGTTATCAAGCGAAATACCGCGCAGGGAGTTGGAGCAGACCAGCTCCGCCAGGCCGGATAATTCGTGGGCGGGGGAGAACTTTGTCGGCTTCATTTCGTGGAGGACAACCGGGATGCCGCGTTCCGCCGCCTGCCAGGCGGCTTCGCAGCCGGCCAGACCGCCGCCGATGATGGTGATACTGTGTTCAGACATTGACAGTTTCCTTAATAAAAACGGAGAGGCGCAGAAGCAGGGAGGATTTTACTGAATAAAATCAATGTCCCTGTCTCTGCGCCTCTCCGCTTTCAACGTTCAGATTACTCGCTGGTATAATCACAGCCCTCTTTGGGGCACTTCAGAAATTCACCTTTCCGTTTGTAGATCTTCTTCACCAGCAGCGGGAAGCCGCACTTTGGACAGGGGCTTTCCACCGGCAGATCCCACAGGGCAAATTTGCACTTCGGATAGTGGTTGCAGGAGTAAAACAGCTTGCCGAAGCGGGATTTCTTCTCCGTCAGCTCCCCCTCTTTACATTCCGGACAGACCACGCCGGTACTTACCGGTTTAATCAGCGGCTGGATATTTTTACAGGCCGGATAGCCGGAACAGGCCAGATATTTACCGAAACGCCCGTCCTTGATCAGCATCGGCAATCCGCATTTTTCGCATTTTTCATCGGAGAGTACCGGTTCGGCGACCTCAACCCCCTCCTGATCCACGTTGCGGGTATATTTACACCCTTCCTGAAAGCCGGAGCAGGCGATGAATTTCCCCCGCTTGCCCAGTTTCACAACCAGCGGCTTGCTGCACTCGGGGCACAATTCATCGGTCGCCTCGGTCGTCAGATCCGCCTTGTTGACCTCCCCCTCTTTCTGTTTCAGCAGCGCAATGAACGGCTCCCAGAACTCTTTCAGAAGCGGCTTCCACTCTTTTTCCCCACGGGAAACCTGATCCAGCTCTTCTTCCAGCCCGGCGGTGAAGTTATAATCCACGTACTTCTGGAAATGGGCCGTCAGCAGATCGCTGACCACCATCCCCACATCTTCCGGAAAGAAACGCTTCTTGTCGAGACGGGCATATTTCCTTTCCACCAGCGTGTTCATGATGGATGCAAAGGTTGACGGACGGCCGATGCCGTACTCCTCAAGCGTCTTGACCAGAGTCGCCTCGGTGTAGCGGGGCGGCGGCTGGGTGAAATGCTGCTCCGGCAGAACTTCGTGGAGCTTGAGCGCACCCCCTTCCGTCATGGCCGGCAGCGTCCCCTCTGCTTCCTCGTCCTGATCGTCGAGCCCTTCGATATACAGCTTCATAAAACCGGGGAAACGGATAACCGTACCGGCGACGCGGAGGCCGGCCCGGCTGGCTCCGGTAAACGGGCCGGCAGCCGGCGGGACCGCCAGCTCTGCGGTAATATCCACTGATGTCTGGTCCAGCAGCGCTTCCGCCATCTGGCAGGCAACGGTCCGTTTCCAGATCAACTCATACAGCTTGTACAGGTCCGGGGTCAGATGTTTCTTCAGCTCAATCGGCGTCTTGGCGATATAGGTCGGCCGCACCGCCTCATGGGCTTCCTGGGCATTTTTCGATTTGGTTTTGAAGATGCGCGGCTTGGCCAGGGCGTACTCTGTGCCGTATGCAGCGGAGATGACGTCGTGGGCATCTTTCAGCGCGAGGGTGGAAAGATTCACACTATCGGTACGCATATAGGTAATCAGACCGACCGTTCCTTCGGCTCCGATATCGATCCCTTCGTAGAGCTTTTGCGCAGTTGACATGGTTTTTTTGGCCGAAAAACCGAGCTTGCGCGATGCCTCCTGCTGCAGGGTCGAAGTGGTGAATGGCGGTGAAGGATTACGCTTTTTCTCTGTTTTGGTGATTTTGGTGACGGTGTAACTGCCCGATTGCAGAGCGGTTTTCAGGGCAGCCGCCACTGGTTCTCCCGGGATGTCGAACTTGCCGAGCTTCTTCCCACCCACATCCACAAGGCCGGCCTTGAACTCCTGCCCCGCTGCGACGCCAAGACGGGCGGCAATCGTCCAGTATTCCTGTTCTTTGAAGGCGAGGATTTCCTTCTCACGCTCGCAGACCAGCCGGAGCGCAACTGATTGAACACGGCCGGCGGAAAGGCCGTAGCGGATTTTTTTCCAGAGAAACGGCGACAGGTTGAAGCCGACCAGATAGTCCAGGATCGAACGGGCCTGCTGGGCGTTCACCAGATCAAGGGCGATATCACGGGGATTTTTCACCGCATGGAGAATCGCCTCTTTGGTGATTTCGTGAAACTCAACCCGCTGGATTTTGATGCCGGGGTTCTTTTTGTCGAGGCCGAGAGCCGCCAGCAGATGCCAGGAAATCGCTTCCCCTTCACGGTCGGGGTCAGTTGCCAGCAGCAGTCGGTCTGCCCCCTTGAGCGCGGCTTTGATGGCATCGAGATGTTTTTTGCTTTCCGGCAGCACATGGTACTTCGGCTCGAAACCCTTCTGGATATCCACTGACCCCTGTTTGCTCGGCAGAGCACGAACATGCCCGAACGAGGCGAGCACCTTATAATCGGGGCCCAGAAATTTTTCTATGGTCTTCCCCTTGGCGGGGGATTCGACGATGACAAGGTTTTGCGACATGGTTGGGTGGGTATCCTTCTGGTAGATTTAAAATTATTCCTGAGAGCGGTTCACCACGGAGGCACGGAGGTTGCGGGTTGCCTACCCCGTTGCAGCGTAATGCGTTCCGGGGAGCGGCGTTACCGCCCCCTTGAGTTCAAGGTGGAGTAACATAGAGGAAACCTCCCCTGCTGTCAATTCAGTTTGGGAAATGATGTCATCTATGTGCAGCGGCGAGCGGACCAGCAGTTCATAAATGGCCGCCTCTCTGGGTGTCAGGGCAAAAATACGGGGGGACGACTGCAGCAGCGGGGTGTCCACTGCTGCCAGAGCGGCGGCCGGGAGCTCTTCCAGAATGTCCTCGACGCAGTCAACCAGCTTGGCCCCCTGCTTGATCAGACGGTTGCAGCCGCGACTGGTGGCAAACGAAATATTACCCGGCACGGCATACACATCCCGGCCATGGTCCAGGGCGTACTGAGCGGTGATCAGCGAGCCGCTTTTTTCAGCGGCCTCCACAACCAGCACACCCCGGGAGAGCCCGCTGATGATCCGGTTGCGCCGGGGGAAATTCTCTGCCAGCGGCAGGGTACCCAGCGGAAATTCGGACACCAGACACCCCTTTTCCGCCATCTTTTCGAAGAGCGCCCGGTTTTCCGGGGGATAGACCGTATCAACGCCGCACCCCAATACGCCGATGCTTCTCCCTCCGGCCTGCAGTGCCCCCTTGTGGGCCGCTGTATCGACGCCGCGCGCCATCCCCGACACAACACACACTCCGTGACCGGCAAGCGCCTCGGCCAGTTTCCCGGTGGTCAGCAGTCCGTAGGATGTCGCCCGGCGTGAGCCGACAATGGCAATGGCAAGTTCCCGGGAGCGCAACTCCCCCTTGACGTACAAAAACGGGGGCGGGTCCGGAATTTCGAACAGGGACTTGGGGTAGTCCGCTGACAGATAATTCACCAGACGCGCTCCACTCACCTCAAGGCGGCGGCACTCTTCCTCCGCAAAACGGCGCCATGCCCCGCTTTTTATCGCCTCAACCACCGGTGGGGTCATCCCCCTGACAACGGCAAGTGACCCGGGGGACGCATTCAGGGCAGCTTCAGGGGAATCAAAGTGCTCCAGAAGACGCCGGAAGGCGACATTGCCGATACCGTGAACCGCTTTGAGGCCGAGCCAATAATAGTTTTCCATTTTCATACCTGCCGGGAGTTATAAAAAAACCGGCACCAGGCCGGTCTTTGGGCGATATCTGTACGTGGTGTTATTTCGTCAGACTGACGATCCGATCACCTTTATGAATGGCGTCGATACTCTTCACGACCAGTGCGGCAGACGTTTTGTTACCGGTGGCGAGAATGACCAGGGCACCCAGCAGTTCCTGCGGCAGCTTTTCGATCCGCCCCTCCACATACCGCTGGTCGATGGTCACATCACGGACGATGTAGAGCATGTTGCCGGCCTCCGCCCCCTGACTGGAGCCAAGATCAATGTACACCACGTCTCCGGCGGCGATGGCACCGGTTCCGCTGAGGCTCTCGATGATGTATCCCCTGAGATCGTTCCTGCCGTTTTTCAGCGTCACTTCCCGGCGGCCGTTATCTTTGTAGGGGAGCAAAAAAGCGCCCGGGCTGGCTTCCCTGATTGACTTTATAATAATGGCACGGGATGATTTCCGTTCCATATCGGTCAACTGCAGAACCCCGAGCGGGATCATCTTGAAACCCATTTCTTCACTGTTCGCCGGATGACTTACCGATGCCTCCTTCAGAAACATGGAAAACTTGTCACCGCCACCGGCATTTTGATCGGTGCCGATATCGGTGTACAGAATATCGTCAATCCCGGCCACGACCCGGTCATGCTGGATCCCGATCACCCGACCGGCCGGCCTGAACCCTTTTTCCGCCAAAAACCCCTCGGTACCGTACAGTACATAAGTCTTTTCTACCGCAACATCCCTGGGAGCTTCTGCTGTAGGTGCTGCAACAGCTACGGCTGTAACAGCAACACCCTTTTGTTCCGGAAGCGCCGGGGCTGTCTCTTTGGGGGTTGTCTCTTTGGGGGCAAGCTCCAGGCGATCGGGGAACACACGCAGTTTCTGTTCGGGATAGATAAAATGCGGATTGGTAACCTGGCCGTTTTTTGACCACAATTCAGGCCAGTACTCCGGGTCTTTGATAAAACGCTCGGAGAGTCCCCAGAGCGTGTCACCCTGTTTTATGACATAGACGGCGGGCTCACCCTGATCGACAGCATGGGCAAACGCCGGCAGAAGCAATAAAGTCACCAGCACCAGCAATTTCATTTTCATCTGAGACACCTCTTTTCCTGTGGTGCAGGGGAACCGGCACGGTTCATCGCACGTCCAGATGTTGACGTGCTTTTACCGCAGCAGGGCTGCTCGGATACGATGTGATAATCTTCTCAAAAGCACTCTGCGCCTTTTCCGTTTCCTTCAGGGCCGTCAGTGTAGAGCCGAGTCTCAGGAGCGCATCCGGGGCTTTGGCACTTGTGGGGTAACCGTCGACTACTTTCAGAAATGCTTCTTTTGCCTTGGTGAAATCAGACAGGCTGTAATGGCACTCGCCTATCCAGTACAGTGCGTTTGCCGTATGCTCGCTCCCCGGATTATCCTTCAGGAACGCTTCAAACGAGGCGATTGCCGCAGAAAAATTGTTGGCACTGTACAGACCAAAGGACTTGAGATACTCCGCCGGGGGACCGGCCTCCCCCGCCGCACCGGTCGGCGACGGCTGGTTGACAATCTCAACTTTCGGAGTCAACGACTGCTGGACAAGAGCCGCCACCCTGACCTTAAGTTCATCGCGGGAGGAGCGCAGCTCACGACTTTCATCCTTCAGCTGCCGTATGTCACCGAGAACCGGCTGCAGCCGTTCTTCCTGAACCTGCAGTGCAGCGGCAAGTTCATTGTGACGCTGCTCCGTTTTTTTCGTCAGCTGGATCAGCAGTTCGATTTTTGCTTCCGACTCGGCCTGCCGCTTGAGCATCAGGTCGTTGCCGGCGCAGCCGGACAGCAGAAGAGTTGATAATAGATATGGTATGAAGCGGCTGCTCGATGGCATAATACCCCCATTTAACGCAAGTTTTTCATAATTAAAGCGATATAGTTCTCTTTGTCAAGTGAATAGGCTGCCTTTTCAGTTTTATTGGCAGGGTGATTATGATAGCATTCCTTCCCCGCGAATACGCGAATCGCCCGACACTAATTTTTATTGGATCTCCCCATGCATAAACCGGAATTGCTGGCACCGGCCGGCAACATGGAAAAGCTTAAAATTGCGGTTCATTACGGCGCCGATGCCGTCTATCTTGGCGGTCAGGCCTTTGGTCTGCGCAATATGGCCGACAACTTCTCCGTGGCGGAGATGGGCGCGGCGCTGGACTTCTGTCACAGCAAGGGCGTGAAAGCCTACCTGACCATCAACAGCTACCCGCGCAACGAAGCGCTTGTCGAACTGGAGCAGTATCTGGCGCAGGTCGCCCCGCTTCCGTTCGATGCCTATATTGTCGCCGATCCGGGAGTAATTGATGCGGTACGCCAGGTCTCCCCGGAACGGGAGCTGCACCTGTCGACCCAGGCCAACACCATAAACTGGCGCTCGGCCCGGTTCTGGCAGCAGCAGGGTGTCCGCCGGATCAATCTGGCCCGGGAAATGACCCTCAACAATATCACCGAAACGGTGAAAGCCGTTCCGGGTATGGAGTTTGAGGCCTTCATGCATGGCGCACTCTGTATCTCCTATTCCGGCCGCTGCCTCATCTCCAGCATGCTGACCGGACGTGATGCCAATCAGGGTGAATGCACCCACCCCTGCCGCTGGAGCTACCACCTGGTGGAAGAATCACGACCGGGGGAGTATTTTCCGGTTGTGGAGGATGAAAACGGCACCTTTATCTTCAACTCCCGCGACCTCTGCCTGCTGGAGCACATTCCTGCCCTGATCGGGAGCGGACTGCATGCACTGAAGATCGAAGGGCGCATGAAGGGGATCAACTACGTCGCGTCGGTGCTGCGGGTCTACCGCCGGGCCATTGACGAATACCTTGACAACCCGGCCGCCTGGGTCTGCCGCCCCGAATGGCTGGAAGAGTTGGCCAAACTGAGCCACCGTGGCTACACCACCGGCTTCCTGTTCGGCCAGCCGCTTGACGTCGGGCAGGAGTACCAATCTGCCTACATCCGCAGTCACGATTTTGTCGGCGTCGTTGATGAAGTGCAAGGTGACGGCACCCTCATCATCAGCGTGCGCAACCGGATCAAAACCGGCGACGTTATCGAATTTATCGGCCCCGGAATGCGGAGCGACACCCTGACTCTGGGGCTTTTCTCCTCCCTTCCGGAGCGGGGACAACCGGTACCGGCAGAAATTGCCCAGCCCAACTCCCGCATACTCCTGTCAGTGCCGTTTGACGTCGAGGCGGGAGACCTTCTCCGCCGTGAAAAAACAACATCCCCATGAACAACGAGAACCTGAAGGCCAAGGAATATTTCCATGATTGACCCAAAACTCCCCCCCCAGAACCTTGACGCTGAAATGTCGATCCTCGGCGGAATCCTGATCGACAACGACGCCGTCAACCGGGTGCTTGAACACATCGTAGCGGAAGATTTATACCGGGAGGCGCATCGCAAGATATTCCTGGCGATGATGCAGCTGTCCGACAAGCGTGAGCCGTGCGACCTGGTGACGTTGACGGAAATCCTGCGCAAAAGGGGGGAGTTGGATGAAATCGGCGGCGCGGCCTATCTGCTCATGCTGGTTGACTATGTGCCGACAGCGGCTAACATCTCCTATTACTGCAGAATCGTTAAGGAAAAATCGGTCAACCGCCGACTGATCACCATCGCCACCGGAATTGTCACCCGCAGTTATGAAGATCAGACGGATGTCAACGAACTGCTGGACATGGCCCAGAAAGATCTGTTTGAGATCGGCGAAAACAAACTGCGCCCCCAGTATGTGCCGATCCAGCCGCTCATCAAAGAGGCCTTCAAAACCCTCAAGTCGCTCAACGATCGTAAAGAACACATCACCGGCGTGCCGACCGGGTACATCGAACTGGACCAGATGACCGCCGGTTTCCAGCCGGGCAACCTGGTCATCATCGCCGCACGTCCTTCCATGGGCAAGACAACCCTGGCACTCAACATCGCCCAGCACGCCAGTGCCGAAAGTAAAAAGAAAACCGCATCGGTTATTTTCTCACTGGAGATGGGTAAAGAGGATCTGGTCATGCGTTTCCTCGCTTCCATCGCCCGTGTTGACTTCGGCCGGATGCGCACCGGCCACTTCCAGGACAGCGACTGGCCCCGCCTGACCAGAGCAGCCGGAATTCTCCATGATGCCAAAATTTTTATCGACGACACCCCCGCCATCAGCGTCCTGGAACTCCGCTCCAAGGCCCGCCGCCTGAAGAGTGAGCATGATATCGGTCTGATAATTGTCGACTATCTCCAGCTGATGAAATCGGGGACCCGCGTCGAATCACGCCAGCAGGAAATTTCAGAAATTTCCCAGGCCCTGAAGGCTTTAGCCAAAGAACTGGGCGTGCCGGTTGTCGCCCTGTCCCAGCTCAACCGCGAACTGGAAAAACGCGCCGATAAGCGTCCGATGATGAGCGACCTGCGTGAATCCGGCGCCATCGAGCAGGACGCCGACGTGATCATGTTCGTGTACCGCGAGGCGGTCTACTGCGAACAGTGCCGCAAACGGGACGGTTCCTGCACCCAGGGGCACGACCGCAATGCCGAACTGATCATCGGCAAGCAGCGTAACGGTGCCATCGGCACAGTCAGCCTCGCCTTTTTCGGTGAGCATACCCGCTTTGAAAACCTGAGTGACCGGAACGACTGATCCCGGCTCGCAGACAAGGTGACATCAGAGACGTAGAAATCACAAAATTACCGTTGTGGTTGGGGCGATCCCAGCGGGTCGCCCTGCCGGTATATGCGTTACTGCGGACTACGGCACCGGGGGCGAGCCAACGGCGTCGCCCCTCCGGGGTAAATCAGAATTTTCAACATCCATAAAATCGGAACTGTCGGCAGGGTAATCTTGATTGCAGAGGGAGGCACGGCATGGCACGTATAGATGCACTGTTTACCATGATGAAAGAGCAGGGAGCGTCTGATCTCCACCTTTCCTCCGGCAATCCGCCTATCTTCCGCCAGCATGGGGAGATGGTGCGCCTCAATTTCAAAGCGCTCGGGCATGACGAACTGAAAATGATCCTGTTCGAGATACTTAGTGATAAACAGAAGGCGCATTTTGAAGAAACCAGGGATCTGGATTTTGCCTACGAAGTCCCGGGACTGGCCCGTTTCCGCTGCAACTTCATGATGCAGTATCGCGGGATTGCCGCCGTATTCCGGATTATCCCCTCCAAAATACTTTCGGCCGACGACCTGGGACTGCCGGAGGGGGTGCGCCGCATGATCAATTTCAAAAAGGGGCTGGTGCTGGTGACCGGCCCGACCGGGTCAGGCAAATCTACCACACTGGCCGCCATGATCGACTTGATTAACTCCACCCGCAAGGATCACATTCTGACATTCGAAGATCCGCTGGAGTTTATCCATGAAAACAAGATGTCACTCATGCACCAGCGCCAGATCGGCGAACACACGGAGAGCTTCGCTACGGCTCTGCGGGCTGCGCTTCGGGAAGACCCGGACGTCATACTGGTAGGCGAAATGCGTGACCTGACAACCATCCAGCTCGCCATGAGCGCCGCCGAAACCGGACATCTGGTCTTCGGCACCCTGCACACCAGCACCGCCGCCAAGACTGTTGACCGTATTATCGACGTTTTCCCTTCCGACCAGCAGGATCAGGTCCGCGCAATGCTGTCCGAATCCCTGAAGGGGGTTGTCTGCCAACAGCTCCTGAAAACGGCCGACGGCAAAGGGCGGGTGGCGGCATTTGAAATCATGCTCGGTACTGCGGCAATCGGCAACCTCATCCGTGAGGGAAAAACCTTCCAGATCCCGTCCATAATTCAGACCGCCAAAAAGGACGGCATGCAGCTGTTGGATCAGCACCTGATCGACCTGTTGAAAGCAAAAATGGTTAACCCGGAAGAAGCATACCGCTGTGCCGTGGACAAGAAGCAGTTTGAACAGTACCTGACGCCCGCGTGAGTAAGGGAGAAACCACATGAACTTCAATCATTTTGACGAAAGCGGCCACGCCATCATGGTCGATGTCAGTGCCAAGCAGCCGACCATGCGGACCGCAATTGCAGCGGCTGAAGTCCGGCTTGCGCCGGAACTGCTGGCCGCGATTAAAGCGGGCGGCGTTGCCAAAGGGGATGTACTGGGTGTGGCCCGTCTGGCCGGCATCATGGCCGCCAAACGGACCCCGGACCTGATCCCCCTGTCGCATCCGCTGGCGATCCATAACGTCACGGTGGATTTCGATCTGGATGAATCAGCGGGGCTGATTACGGCACGCTGCACCGTGCGGGCCTTCGAGCGCACCGGAGTTGAAATGGAGGCCATGACCGGAGCCAGCCTCGCAGCGCTAACGATTTATGATATGTGCAAAGGGAGCGACAAGTCGATTACGATCGGCGAGATCAAGCTGCTTTTCAAGGAGGGGGGGAAAAGCGGCGTGTACCGGCGCGCGGCCGACAGCCCGACTTGACGGTGCCGGCAGAACAGGTCATACGGGTAACCCTGTTCGCCGGGGTGCTTCTGCTGGTTGCCCTCTGGGAGGCCATCGCCCCCCGGCGCCCCCGGCGAGATAACAGGAACAAGCGCTGGTGCATCAATATCGCGCTGGCGGTTATCGATACCACCGCTGTCAGGTTCCTCTTCCCAATCCTTCCCGCCGCCCTGTCGCAGATGGCCGAAACGCGGGGGTGGGGACTACTCAATCAGGTGAATTTGCCGCTCTGGCTCGCCATTATTTTCAGTGTCATCATCCTCGATTTCATTATCTACCTTCAACATCGCCTGTTTCACCGTGCCCCTCTCCTCTGGCGCCTGCACCGCATGCACCATACAGACCTTGACCTGGACGTTACCAGCGGCATCCGTTTCCATCCGCTGGAAATAGCGGTATCCACGGGCATCAAAATGGCGGCGGTTATTCTTTTTGGTATTCCCGCACCGGCAGTACTGATCTTTGAGGTGACCCTGAACGCGTGCTCCCTGTTTAACCACGGCAATATCAGACTTCACCCTGCGTTAGACCGGCGGCTCCGCCTTTTTATGGTAACTCCCGATATGCACCGGGTACACCATTCCACCATCGTACGGGAAACCAACAGCAATTTCGGTTTCAACCTCCCCTGGTGGGACCACCTCTGCGGAACCTATCGCCCTCAGCCGGAAAAGGGTCATCTGGATATGACTATCGGCCTGAAGGAATACCGGGACCCCCGGCAACTGACCCTGTTCCGGCTCCTCCATCTGCCGTTTACCCCCCGCTGAAGGTCTGCAGGACTGAAACATCATCCTTCACGACTGCCGCAGGAAACCTGGCGGCTGATTGCCTGCTTGACAGAACTCCGGCAAAGCTGGTAAGGTGCGTATATTACAATCGTTGTACCGGATAGCACGTCATCGTAAGCCCCGGAAATCTCCGGGGCTTTTTTCGTACAACCAGAAAAAGGAGTAACATGAAGTTTCAATCGTTTAATTTACACCCGGTAATCGCGGCAAGTATCGCGGAAGCCGGTTACACCACGCCGACCCCGATCCAGCAACAGGCAATTCCGACCGTTTTACAGGGGCGCGACGTCATGGGTCTGGCACAAACCGGAACCGGCAAAACCGCCGCCTTCGCCCTGCCGATCCTGAACCGTCTGATGGATGGCCCGCGCGGCCGTGTCCGTGCCCTGATCGTGGCACCGACCCGCGAACTGGCAGAGCAGATCCATGAATCATTCACCATGCTCGGACGGCTGACCAAGCTAAAGAGTGTCACCGTGTACGGCGGTGTCAATGTTAACCCCCAGATTCAGGCGCTCAGGAACGGCGTTGAAATTGTCGTTGCCTGCCCGGGCCGTCTTTTGGACCATTTGAGCCAGGGAACTATTGATCTGTCCCACCTTGAAGTGCTGGTGCTGGACGAAGCGGACCAGATGTTCGACATGGGCTTTCTTCCCGACATCCGCCGGATTTTGAAGCAGATTCCGGCCAAGCGGCAGACCCTGCTGTTTTCCGCAACCATGCCCCCCGACATCAACAAACTCGCCCAGGAGATTCTGAGCAACCCGGTTACAGTACAGGTTGGCAACACCGCACCGCCGGTTACGGTGTCACATGCCCTGTACCCGGTGGAACAGCACCTGAAAACGGCGCTGCTGCTGGAACTACTGAAGCATACCGATACGGATTCCGTGTTGATCTTCACCCGTACCAAGCACCGGGCCAAACGTCTGGGCGAACAGCTGGAAAAAGCTGGCTACAAAGCCGCCTCACTGCAGGGCAACCTGTCCCAGAACCGCCGCCAGGCTGCATTGGACGGCTTTCGTGACGGCACCTACCAGATTCTGGTGGCAACCGATATTGCCGCACGCGGCATTGACGTGTCCCAGATTTCCCACGTCGTCAATTATGACATTCCGGACACCCCGGAAGCGTATGTTCACCGCATCGGCCGTACCGGCCGCGCCGCAAAAACCGGGGATGCCTTTACCATGGTCTGCAGCGACGATACGATCATGGTGAGAACCATCGAGAAAAAGCTCGGCACACCACTGGAGCGCCGAACGGTAAGCGGTTTTGATTACACGGTTCCCGCCCCGAAAAAGGACGCCGAATTTGCCCGGCCACCGCGCGAACCACGCCCGGCACGGAAACCTGCCTCAGCCCCAAAAAGCAGCGTCGGCTCGATCAACCCGTTCAAAAGCGATCACCCTGGCGCCAAGCCGTCGGGACGTCCGCAGCAGGGACGACCGGGAGCAGCGGGAGGCGCACCCAAAACCGTATTTAACAGCTCTCGACGCGGCAAATAGAGGCGGAAGTTAAACACAGAGAAACCGAGACACAGAGAAAACCAGAATCTTTTCGGGGAAACAAAAACCGTAAAAACACCGTTTATCTTCTTTTTATCTGCATCTTATGCCTCTGATTTTCTCCGTGTCTCTGTGCTTCTGTGTTGAACCGCTTTTCACACGATGATTCCTCTCGAGGAAATGCTACATGGGACTTTCGACACATCCTTCCGTTGTTACCATGCCGGAAACCGGACAGCCCTACCCCTCCATCATCACATTCCTGAGCAGTAGATTCCCCGGCATCCCCCGGGATGTCTGGGAAACACGGATTTTAGAGGGGAAGGTGCTGGATGAACATTCCCGGCCGATCACCCTGAATACCGAGTACACCCCGCTGAAACGTATTTTTTACTTCCGTGAAGTCACCGTTGAACCAGCCATCCCCTTTACCGAAAAAATCCTTTTCCATGATGATGAAATCCTGGCGGTCTGTAAGCCGCATTTTCTTCCGGTTACCCCTGGCGGTAAATATGTTGACGAGTGTTTGCTGAACCGTTTGCGCCGCAGCACCGGTGTTGAGGATCTGGCACCGCTCCACCGCATTGATCGAGAAACCGCAGGAGTTGTACTTTTTTCCGTCAACAAGAGGAGCAGAGGATTATATGGCAGGCTCTTTATGGAGGGGCGTGTAGAAAAGACCTATGGGGCGCTTGCGGCGTGTCCGCCGACGCAGCAACCGGCTTTCTGGGATGTGGCGGACAGAATAGAGCGGGGAGAACCGTGGTTTCGTATGAAGAGTGTGCCGGGCAGAACAAATGCGCGGTCTACCGTCACACTGGAGGAGGTCCGGGGGGGAACAGGACGTTTCGTGCTGCGGCCGCATACCGGTAAAACCCACCAGCTGCGGGTCCACATGAGCGGGCTCGGTTTTGGAATACTGAATGACCGCTATTATCCCGAATTGCAGCCCGAACATGAGGACGACTTCCGGACGCCGCTGCAGCTAGTCGCCCGGATGCTCCGTTTCAAGGACCCGCTGACCGGCAGGGACAGGGAGTTTGTATCAGAACGCCCCCTGCTGTGGGATGCCCCAACCATTCCGGCTGAAAACGGCAGTCCGAATAACACGGAGCCAACGGGAGCATTACCTCCCGGAGCCTGACAGTGCCATCCGCAAAAGATCTTCCCCGTCCAGAATCAGCACCACCCGGCCGTTACCGAGAATTGAGGCACCCGCCACACCGGGTAGCGCCGCAACAGATTCGTGAACATCCTTGACGAACAACTCCTGGCGCCGCGCAACTTTGTCCACCTCAAAGGCGACCGACCGGCTGCCGTTGGTCAACACTACCGCAATACGGCCGCTCCGACCAACTGCCGGTGCAGAATAGCCCAGCAGCGCCGCAAGACCGTGCAACGGGAGAACCGTACCGCGCAGCAGAACGCCCTCTTCTCCGTCATCACCCTGCAAATCATCGGCAGTAATCTCAATAATTTCAGACACGTATCGTCCGGGGAGCGCCAGGGTATGCCCCGACGCCTCAACCATCAAGACCTCCTGAATCGCAACGGAAAGCGGCATCCGGAGGGTAAACATCGCGCCTCTCCCCGGTTCGGAAGCGACGGAAATGGTCCCTCCCATGCGCATTACGTTGGTCATGACCACATCCATACCGACACCGCGTCCCGAGGTTTCGGTCACCACATCAACAGTTGAAAAACCGGGCTGAAAAATAAACCGATGAATATCCTCCCGCGAAAGAGAAGCTCCGGCGGTTTTATCTGTCAGGCCGCGCTCGATCGCCTTGTGCAGTACCCGGTCAGTATCTATCCCTGCGCCGTCATCATAGATTTCCAAAACTATGCGATTACCGCTTTGCTGTGCCGAAACCCGGATAACCGCCTCATCAGGCTTTCCGGCAGCCGCACGCACCTTCGGTTTTTCAACGCCGTGATCCACGCTGTTGCGAACCATGTGAAGCAGAGGATCTGTGATATTTTCCACCATTGCCTTGTCAATCTTTACGTCCTGCCCGAGCATTTCCAGCCGGATTTTTTTCCCCTGGCTGCGGGCAAAATCGCGCACGGCCCTCGGCAGCCGTTTGAATACGACCTCCACCGGTACGACGCGCAGTCCGACAGCACCTTCCTGAAGACGCCCCAGGGAGTTCTGCAGCAGTTGGTCAGATTCAAGCAGCTCAAGGCGGTGTTCTTCAATCAAACCGAGCAGTTCCGCACTGTCCGGTCCACCGCCGCTTCTCTGATTCTTCAGGCTGGCGGCAACTGTGTTGAGCCGGTCATCATGGATAATGTGGCTCAGGCGGCTTCGTGCCAGCACCATTTCACCGATCAGGTTCATGAAGCTGTCCAGCGCCTCCTCCTGAACCCGGATCATATTGCCCGATACGGCGGCAGAGGGAGCACCACGGCGTTGCTCCACTGCTCCCAGGGTTTTCACTACCGCCACATTTTCGGGAACCCCTCCTGCCAACGGATTGAGATGCAGGGAAGTCCCCTGTGGATCAAAGAGCGCCAGACTCTGTTTGATCTCCTTACGGTGCAGTGGTGAAACCATCAGCATTTCGTACCAGTTGATGCCGTCAATAAACAGCGACCGGTTGGTGATGACCCTCCCTCCGCTGGTTTCAATCCAGGCCAGAAAGCGGGCCGCCATTTCCTCATTAGACTCAAGATGCACCCTTACTTCGTAAATATGCACCCCTTGCTTCAGCGTCTTCATAAGATCACGGGCGTTTTCCGGCGAAAGGATCTTCACCAGTTCCGGATCAATATTGAGCCCTGCCATGAGCTGCCGGAACACCGCCACCTGATTGTTGGCTTCACCCCCTGAGGCATAGGCCCAGATAAAATCCTGAATACTTTGAAGTTTCAGGGCAAGTTCAGTACTGTTTTCCTGAAGGCATCTTTCTTCAGTAATACAGTTGCGATAATGCCTCCGTATATTATGCATCTCTTCACGGGTCATTTCGACAATCTCCCCCGCAATCGAGAGTTCTCCACTGGCAGCCCTGCTGAAAAAATCCTCAAACATCAAAATGATGGAGCAATTACCCCGAGGCATAAAAAAGCCCAGATGAGAGTTGAGTGCGGAAAATGAAGCGTGAAGAGTTCGAGCTATACCCCGGTTATCGGCATCATTGCCAGACGGCAGCAGATAAAGCTGCTCCACCACCGTTGCAAAAAGGCGCTCAACAGCAACATGCATCGGGTCGGAAAGAATGGCGTGCAGCGCATGTGCTCCGGCATCCGGGGTGCCGCTTGAACTTTCGATATGGCGAAGCTGGTCATGCAGTTCCAGAAGAGGGGCTGTCAATGCGCTGTTCAGCCCATCTTCCCCCTGGCTTTGTAACGGCACGACACGGCGCAGGTCGTTCAGTGTTTCAACCAGCTTCAGAAAGCCCATCATTTCGGCGGCATAGGCAAGTTCGTCTATTTCGCTGACAGCAGGAGCGGCAGAACGGCTTTCCACTGTTGACGTTGCTGCGCAGAACGGCTCCAGCGCACTCGAGATAGCCATGATTTTCTCCCGGGCCAGCTCAATAAAATAGCGGAGCATTTCCGGATCTTCATGCAGTTCTGTCAGCGGCGGGAGCGGAATGGAGTCGGCAGTGTCATGGGACGTGGCGGTCTGCTCTATTGAGCTGAACGTAACGGCCAGATGCTCCATCAGCAGTGGGTTGGCTTCCTCATTGGCGTGCGATGCCACCAGATGTTGACGTAACACCTTGATCTCATCAAGAGCGGCCAGAAGGAGTGAGATTACATCACTGTTGAGCGGGAAGTCCCCCTCACGGATCACCCCCAGAATATCTTCGGCCCGGTGGGCAAGCCGCGCAAAGGAGCTCATGCCCATGGCATTGGCGAGGCCTTTGATGGAGTGAAACGCACGGAACAGAGCTCCAACCAGTTCCGGCGTGGCGGCGGAATTTTCGGCCGCGACAAGATTCAGCTCGATCTCTTCGATATGTTCCTGAGTCTCGATTGCGAATTGAGACCAGACATTATCGACAAATTCGCTCATTCCGGCAACCCGGCCGCCCGCCGGGAGACGGTTACGATATCGCTCCCTTTTTTAGCCTTCAGGTCAAGGCTCAGGGCACCCGACGGCTTGGAGATCACATCGACCGCACCCAGTCTACGGGCCTCTATGGCTTGGGGAGAGCCGACCTGGGCGACCGACGACACGATTACTATTTTGCACGGGCTTATGAGTTTCAGCCGTTTCATGCACTCGATGCCGTCCATCCCCGGCATTTCAATATCAAGCAGCAGTACGTCAGGCGACAGCAATCGAACTTTCTCCAGTGCGTCGGCGCCGTTGGCAGCTTCACCCACAACCTGCAGGTCCGGATCGGACGAAATAATGTCCTTGATCAGCGTTCTCATGACGAATGAATCATCAACCACCAGAATTTTTTTTGTCATGTCAGCTCCATGCTCCTTGTGGAAAAATGTGTGTTGGCCCGGTCAGCCGGAACCCCGGCCCACTGCCTGAGTCGTGCCCCGATCCCCTCAACGTTCAGAACTTCGGCAACGGCACCGCTTTCGATGACAGAATTCGGCATACCGTCCACCGTGCACTCCCCCGGCTCCTGGGCCAGAACAGGAAAACCTTGATCGGCCAATTTCTGCGCCCCGAGAGTGCCGTCACTCCCCATCCCGGTCATTACCACGGCGGCGACCCTCCGGTTGAGCCGGGCAGCGGAGGTAAAAAGGAGATCGACGGAAGGGTGGATCGGAGAAGCATCATTATGCCTGATGCGGGTTATCAGACGTCCGGATGTCAGGGGCCCCACTGTGGTGTCAACTCCACCGGGGCAGATGGCGACCATCCCCGGTAGGAGCAGCATACTATCCGACGCTTGCAGCACATTCAGTCCGGTATCCATTTTAAGATGCTGGGCAAACCCTTCCGTGAATGATGACGGCATATGCTGCGCGATGACCACCGGACAGGCAAGGGGCCCCATACTGCGCAAGAGACGGGCCATAATCACCGGCCCTCCGGTAGATACCCCGATAACGACAAGTTCCGGCTGAAATCCGCCGCCCCAGCCCCGCAGTCCTCTGACCGGAGCGATGTGGTACGACGGCCGTTTCCCTACACTCGCCAGGAGGTGCCGTTCGCCCCAGTAACGGATTTTCTTGTGCAACTCAATACCGATCTGGGCTATGTCAAGCTGGGCAAAGGAAGATTTTTTCGGGATAAAATCAACTGCCCCCGCCTCCAGCGCCGAAACGGTTGTCTCACTCCCCTCGTCAGTCATACTGCTCAACATAATGATCGGTCGGGGAAAACGTTTCATGATAATTCTGGTCGCCGCTACCCCGTCCATGCCGGGCATTGTCACGTCCATCGTGATTACATCGGGGTTGAGCGTCTCAACCATCTCTATGGCACTCTCCCCGTCACGGGCTTCGCCAACTATTTCAATTTCATGGTCATCCAGCAGCATCAGCCGTATGGCACTACGCATGAAGGCAGAGTCATCAATGACAAGAAGCTTTATCCTCACGCGGCTAACTCCTCGCCATCAATAAATTTTACCGGTATGCCGTTATAGTGGCCGGTCCCACTCACCAGGCTGTTACGGCCGGAATTTGCGAGGATAATGGTGGACAGGTCAATGTCAACCACCCGCACAACCTTCCTCACCGGCACGGCACAGAAGCTTCCCGCACTCGCCACTACAAGGTATGCACCTGGCTGACGGTCGCAGGTCCGCCCCAGCCGTTTTTCGATAGAGCGCACCGGCATGATATTCCCCCTGACCTGAATCACTCCGCTAATGGCGGACGATTCGCCTCCCGGCGTCTCGGTCGGTTCAAAATATTCTTCAATGCGCTCCACCTCTGCCAGCGGCAGTGCCATGAGCTCTTCACCCAGCCGGAATAGCACCATTCTTTTTTTCACGACCGTTGGCAGGCTTTCGGCACCGTTTCCGGCGAGTTGTTCCCTGTTAGTCATGAACCATCTGCGCAGCGGCTCCGCATACGCCAACAATTCAAGGGCAGCATAATTAATCAGCGCCACCGGAACGCCCTCCTGCGTGACGGCGCCACCTTCAATCAGATCTTTGGTAATAGCCGGCAGCAGCAGTGAATCGAAGGTCACCCGCTGTAAACCGACAACCTGCTCCACCTGCAGGCCTGCCAGATGGCCATCAAGGCGCACGACCAACGTAAAATGTACACTTTTCTGTGCTGTCCCGACGAGCAGAGACTGCGTGTCAAGCAGCGGCAGTGGTTTCCCGCGCAAAAGCGCGACGCTCACCGGTTCCGGAGCAGTGTAAGGGATCGGCATCAGCTCTTCGTTTTCAACCACTTCAACCACATCATCGAAGCGGAATGCATATAGTTTATTATCGCAGGTAAATACGACACAGGGGAAATTGGGGGGGAACAGCACCTCCGGTTGAGGCAGCTCATTTTCAGGCATATTTAATGCCGGGGCCGGGGAAGGGGAATCCACCACATCCTTGCACTTCTGGGGAAGCAAGAGGTGGTCCGGGTCAAGCAACAGCACCGGAAGTCCCTCCCGGTAAAACAGGCCGATGGCGACCATATCCCCCCCATACTCAGCTGCCGGCGGAGGGGAAACGGTCGCCTCTTCAACGTCAATCCGGTCGATGATTTTAGTGATCCGGCAGGCGCAGAGGCCACGCTCTGTGGTGAGTATAATGACGGATCCGCCGTCCGGACAGGACGGGTATGCCCGTTTCAGCCGCAGCAACAGACATAGTTGGAGGTAAATTTTTCCCGCCACATTTATAAGGCCTTCTATCTCCGGAGAGACGAACGGCAGCGGCGTCACCGGCACCGGATCGATGATTTCCCTGACCGTGGCGGCATCAACCCCATACACGTGATCTCCCACCTGAAATACCACGACTTTCACAGTCAGCCTCCGGTTGCCGTTTTCACATACCAGAAAACACCATCACGGTGGTGTGGTTCAAGACCATCACGGCATAACAAGGTGTCGGTCGCCCCCAGCATCAGCGTACCGCCTGGCGCCAGACTGGCGGAGAGGTGCACCTGCACATTTTTTTTATATTTATTGAAATATATCAGTACATTGCGACAGATTACCAGGTCAAACGGTTCCTCTTCCAGCAACGGTTCAAGAAGGTTGTGATGACGGAAGCCGGTAATCTCAGATACGCAGCGTTTAACGCGCATACTCCGCCCATCGGAGCGGTTCCTCTCCTGCTCCTCTATTTGGTCGAAAAAGCGCCACAATTGGGGATCCATAGTGCGAAAGGAGCCCATTTCGACGGTGGAGTAGGTGGCGTTTTCGGCCATGCGGATCATCGGTACCGAAATGTCGCTTCCCAGTACGGAGATGTTCCAGCCCGGTAACGGCACAATTGACCCGTCAGCACATTCGCGTGCACTGCCCGCAGTTTCCATGGCCATCAACACGAGCATTGCCAGATTATAGGTTTCCTCCCCGCTTGAGCATCCCGCCGACCAGACGCGCAGTCGAAGGTCACCGGACTGCTGTTTCTGCGCTATCATCTGCGGCAGAAGCTCCGCAGCCAGAACCGCTATCAGTTCCTTGTCACGATTAAAGTACGTTTCATGCACGGTCAGACACTCCACCAGAGAAAGCCACTCCGACTCGGGTGCATCTGGAGACAGCATCTCCCGCCCCCAGAAGACAGTATCAGTGGTGCCCATGACTTCAAATATGCGCACCAGCTTGCGCTCCACCTGATTACCTGGCGCTATACCGTAACGTCGCTCCACTTCCTGCATGAGCATATCTATGATTTTCTGTTTTGAGTTCATGTCGCTCTGCGTTGAATGACTTTAGATGCAAATAACGAAAAACCTCTTTTTTCGCTTGCGCCCTCTACCCCCGGAAGCGCTCCGCTTCCCTGCGGGTGTTGTCCGCAAGCAGTGCCAGCTCAACCACGGTGGCGGTTATTTCTTCCGAGGCAGCGGCATTTGATTCTGCAACCCTGTTCAGCGAGGTGATGTTGGTATTTATTTCCTGCACCGCTGCGCTCTGTTCTTCAAGTGCAACGGAAATGCGCTGCAGCATGGATTCCGTCCGCAAGGCGTCATCGCTGATTTTGCCCATACCGCCACTGATCTCGTTAACAACCAGCACAGCCTGACTGGCATCCTTTGCCGCACGGCTGACCAGAAGCACAATTTCCTGGGTTGATTCGGCAACACTAGCGGCAAGTTTGCCGACCTCTTCGGCAACAACGGCAAATCCCCGGCCGTGCTCACCGGCGCGAGCCGCCTCGATGGCAGCATTCAGAGAAAGCAGGTTGGTCTTGGAGGCAATCTTCTCGATAAACTCAGTTAATTTATTGATCTTTTCACTGTTGATAGCGATATTTTTCACCACGTCAACCATCTGCCCCATTCTCACCCGCCCTTCAGAGACAAACAGCACTGAATCCTTGGCACGGAGGCTCGCCTCCTCAGTGCTGCGGGTAATATCGGTTATGGATGCCGCCGTCTGCCGAATTGCCGTGGCAACCTGCACGATGGCATGGAACTGGTTTTGTGAACCATCGGAAATCTGGCTTACAGCACCGGATGTCTGTGACGAGGCGGCGGCTACCTGACGGGCGTTCGAAATAATGTTGCCGATAGCGGCGGAGAACGTTGTCAGAGAATTGTTCAGACTTTCCTTCAGTACGGCAAACTCGCCCCGCACCTCCCCGGTCATGCGTCGGCTCAGGTCACCTTGCGCCATAGCTTCCAGAATACCGCGTACTTCATTGATCGGCGTTATCACCGCATCCAGGGTGTCATTAAACCCCTGCACGATGTTGCGGAACTCTCCCTGATGCTTTGCCGCATCGCTCCGGGTAGCCAGTTTACCGGCCACGGCAGCGGCTGATAGTACTTTGGTATCAACAATCAACAGCCTGATGGCATCCGCCATCTTTGCCATTGACTGCTGGAGCACACCGATCTCGTCTCTGGCTGATATGTCCAGCATAACGGAGGTATCCCCTTCACTAATTTTCCTGGCTGCTTCGACGCAATCCTGAAGCGGCTTTGTAATAGACCGGGAAATTCGGATTGAAAGAATGATGCCGATGATGAGCGCACCAAGTCCCATCAGTAGTGTAACAGTGTTGGTCATAGCGGCTATTTTGGCGCATTCCGCACCGACCCGCTTCACTTCTAGATCCAGATACAGGTGCATTTCGTCCACATCAAACTCGGCAGTTTTTTTAGCCGCTGTGAGAGGCCCAAAGAAAAGGGCCAGCGCCTCCTTTTCCCTGCCGGTACGGCTCAGCCCCAGAAATGTGTTAAGCCGCTCCCGGTAGATATCACGACTGGCCTTTACTGCACCAAGAAGCTTCTTCTCTTTTTCCGAACGCGCTGTTTTGCTGAACTTTTCAATATTCGTATCAATTTTTTCCAGCAACGCGGCGATCCGGACCGCTTCCCTGTTTCTGGCGACAGCGTCTCATAGAGGCTGCAGACAGGGAAATCTCATCCATACCGTCTTTCAGGTCATTCACCATCTCGCTGCTGGCCCATTTTTCCTGAGTCAGCTCAAGTACCGCACCGTTAAGCCTCCCCACGTTGAAATAACTGCCAGCCGCACCGGCGACCAGCATCAGCAGTATCACAAAAAAACCGGCTGCAAGCCGAACCCCGATTTTCATATTCCTCATCATCAGATCCCCCGTTTTTCGGTACCACCTGCCAACGACACGACGTCTCGTTGGCACATCTACTTGTAATTTTGTTCTGATCTCCGGCCGGACCGGCACTACTCAGGTATGGCCAACAGCTCACCGTCCCGGAGCAGGTCGATAAAATGCCCAACCAGTTCAGGATCAAACTGGGTTCCGGCATTATCAGACAGCTCCCGCATGGCGGCTTCAAGCGGCAGACCCTTCCGGTACGGACGATGGGTTGTCATGGCATCAAAAGTGTCGGCGATGGACATGATGCGCGCTTCTATCGGCAGTTCACTGCCACGTATCCCATACGGATACCCCGTGCCGTCGAAGCGCTCATGGTGTTTGGCGACACAATCCTGCACGTCGGCCAGATGTTCGATATGCCGAAGAATGTTGGTGGCGATCACCGGATGCTGACGCATGGCTTCAAACTCTTCATCATTCAGGCGCCCCGGATTATGCAGAATTCTTTTATCAATGCCTATTTTACCGATATCATGAAGGATGGCGGCCTGTTCAAGGATTTTGACCCGCTCGGCGGGCAGGCCGATTCTGCTGGCGAGCGCCAGACTGTAGCGAGTGACACGCGCTGAATGACCATGGGTGTACGGGTCGCTGGCTTCGATCGTGCTCACCAGAGCGTTGAGAACGTTAAGATAGATGGACTCCTGTTTGACATTCAAGAGACGGACATCTGCCAGGGTTTTTTCCAGTTCCTTGTTGACGGCATACAGTTCCGCAGTGTGCCCCACCCGTTCCTGAGCCTGGGCCAGTTCAAAAATCTGCTCGGCGGTACTGTCCACCAGCTGCATGACCCGGTCAACCATGAGGTTGAAACTGTCCGACAGCGCTTTTATTTCCCGGCTGCCTTTTATCTGCAGCTTGGCATTTGAATTTCCCTGTTCAAGGAGCCGCATTGATTTTGTCAGTTTGTCAAGAGGGGTAGTGACGTAGTGGTTGATGAATGCCGTGCTGATGAGCATGGCTACCACGCAGCCCGTAGCATCGGAAACCGCACTGTCATTGCCTACATGTGACATCAGCAGATACACCAATCCCATGGAGACGGAAATAAGGACGGACAATTTTGTTGCAAGCGATTGTAGCACTGTGGAATTCCTTTTCACTGCTGCGGTGCGCCGCCCAGAGTAGAACGGTGTGAATACCTACTCTGCAACCGGCAGCCAGATATGGAACCGGGCGCCACCTTCCGCTACTGATTCAGCGGAGATCAACCCGCCATGTTTCATGATGATGGTGTGGCACAGGGCAAGACTCAGCCCCATCCCCCTCTGGCTGCCTTTCTTCTTGGTACTGAAATACGGATCGAATATTTTCGGCAGGTACTCATCAGGAATGCCGGTGCCGGTATCGGTCAGCGAAAGATGCAGATACGAACCTGGTGAAAGCGGCAGCGAATCATATTCGGTGAGCGTAACAGATTGGGCCGTCAAATGCAGCGTGCCACCAGACGGCATCGCTTCAAGCGCGTTGGTTGCCAAACTTGAAAACACAAGTTGCAGCTGATCTTCCAGAAATCTGATGTCCAGACCATCATCAAAAAAGTCAACCGTCAGAGTTACCGGGCTCCCCAACAGCACGGACTGAACCGCGTGCTGGAAAAGCGGCGGAACACGACCCGCTTTCATAAATTCACTGGTATCCTCGCCAAGAAGCAGCAGCATCCGGCCAAGATCGTGCGCTTCGGCAAAACAGTGCTCCACCTGTGCAAGGTGGGCGCTGCAGTCGCTAAGCGGATCAAGCTCCATTCTGGCCAGAGATGCGCACCCCTGGATTGTCTGCAGCAGGGTGTTATAATCGTGGGCCACACCCCTTGCCAGGGTGGCAACTATTTTATGGTGTTTCAATTTCACCGCCTGGATTCCCCGCTCATGCACAAGATGGAGCTGTTCTTCGGCTCTCAGGCGCCGGGCACATTCCAGCAGGCACTCGAAGAGCAGATAACTGTTGACCGGCTTGGTAACATACTTGTCGATACCGAGATTGATTGCCCGCAACAGGTAGTCTGTTTGTTCGAAAGCAGTTATTACGACAATCGGGACGGTCGGGTTAAGCCCCCGAATTTCGTGTGCCATGGCCAGACCGTCAATGTGGGGCATGAGGATATCCGTGACCACAATGTCCGGGGCGTGCTTGACAAACGCTTCCAGCCCTTCCGCACCATCTGCCGCCGTTATCAGGGTTCCGATGGGGCGGCGCAGAAACTCGCTGAACTGCTCCCGGGTATCGGCATCATCCTCGACGTATAATACCGTAAGTTTTTTCAGGTAATCCCGGTCCAGTTTATTGAAATTCACGAAGTCCCCCCATTTTATAAATCCGCTGCTGTGCATCGGAATGAATCCGGATTGATACTATGATCATGGCATATTCCCTTCACGCGGGGTTACAATGATAAATTCGGCGCCCCCGTCTATGTTATGCACCTCGATGGTGCCGTTCATGCTCCGCTCGATAATCATTTTCGACATATACAGGCCAATACCGCTACCCCTCTGCTTGGTGGAAAAATACGGTTCGAAAATCTTGTCC
>CAINRC010000098.1 GCA_903852495.1 uncultured Geobacteraceae bacterium
GCATAATACAAGTGGGTTCCCAATCCATGGCGGATCGCTACACGTATATCCCCCACATAGGTCTGTTCATCATTGTTGCATGGGGAATCCCCGATCTGACAGCCGGATTAAAGTACCGGAAAGCCCTTCTGGCTTTGCTTGCCGGCGCGGTAATTTCCGCGTCAGCTGCAATGACCTGGCAGCAGCTTGGCTACTGGCGCGACAGTGTTTACTTGTTCCGGCGTGCGCTACAGATTACTCCCGGTAAAAGTATAATTCATAACAGTCTCGGATACGCTCTGTTTCAAAAAGGGGATCTGGATGCAGCTATCCAGGAGTATCAGGAGGCGTTGAGAACCAACCCCGATTTCGCCAACACGCACTTTAATCTTGGGCTCGCCCATGCCAGAAAAGGGAACTGGGACGCTGCAATAAAGGAATACCAGGAGGCACTGCGCCTGAAACCAAATTATTCGGAGGCACATACCAATCTGGGTGTTACACTCGCCGATACGGGAAACAGCGATGCTGCGATAATGGAATATATGGAAGCACTTAAAATAAACCCGGATGATGCGACGACTCATAATAATCTAGGTATTATTCTCGTTAGAAAAGGTGATCTGGATGCTGCTATTCAGGAATTCCAGGCTACTCTGAATATAAATCCAAGCCATGCATCGGCTCATAACAACATTGGTTTTGTTTTTGCCAGCAAAGGTGAACTGGATGCGGCAATCCATGAATTCCAGGAGGCCCTGCGGATAAATCCTGCCTATGCGGAGGCGGAGAAAAATCTCGGCATTGCTCTGGGCCAGAAGAGGATGCAACATGGGCAGCAATAAGCAGCAAATGGTTGCCACCAGCGGCAGCAGGATGCGTACGCTTGTCCTGACCTGTCTGCTCTTGACCGTTACTGTTGCCGCCGTATATTGGCAGACCGGAAACCACCAGTTCCTTAATTTTGACGACGATGTCTATGTTACCGGCAACCCCCATGTGGCCGGCGGCATAACCGGTAATAATCTTTACTGGGCCTTTACCTCAGTTGATGCAGCCAACTGGCATCCGGTCACCTGGCTGTCGCACATGGCGGACGTCCAGTTCTACGGCATGACACCCCGGGGCCATCACCTCACCAGCGTTGCTATTCACGCAAGCGCTACGGTGCTCCTTTTCCTGCTGCTTTTCAGAATAACCGGCGCACGTTGGCAAAGTTCTTTTGTCGCCGCTCTGTTTGCGCTCCATCCACTGCATGTGGAGTCGGTTGCCTATGTAACGTATATTGGTAAAACACTCTGGCCTCATGATCTGGCCGTTTTGTACCCCATACCACTATCTTTCCCGCTCTGGCAGGTCATCGGATCACTGCTTGTTCTGTTACTCGTATCTGCGGCAACGATCCAGGCCAGACACCGATATCCTTACCTTGCGATGGGATGGGCCTGGTTCATGGTGACCCTTGTGCCGGTCATCGGCCTTGTTCAGGTCGGGATTCAAGCAATGGCTGACCGCTATACATACATCCCCCTGGTGGGGCTTTTTATCATGGCTGCATGGGGGTTCCCGGATCTTGCAAGCCGCCTGAAATACCGGGCAGGCCTTTTGACGCTGCTTGCCGGTGCGGTGATCACCACATCCGCCGTGTTGTCGTGGCAGCAACTCGGCTACTGGCGGGACAACGAATCCCTGTACCGGCATACAATCAGCGTCACGGCTGACAACTACGTCATGCACAATAATCTGGGCAATGTTCTTGCCAATAGATGGAATCTGGATGCGGCAATTCAGGAATTCAAGAAGGCGCTGCGGATAAAGCCAAATTACTCGGAGGCACATTACAACCTGGGGATGGTTTTCGCCATACAAGGTAATGTTGATGCTGCGATTCAGGAACTTCAGGAAGCTCTTCGGCTAAATCCAGACCACTCAAAGGCCCAATTCAATTTGGCGGTTGCTCTTGAGCAAAAGAGGTGGCAAAATGCCGAAAAAAAACAGCGATAACAGGCGAGTATGACGTTTCCAAAAAATATATCGGAGCAGAATCAGCACGGCTCAATCAAGGTGCCGGCCGTAGAGAAAGAAGGGCGTATTTCAGCCACGTTTTTCAAGTGGTCAACAACTCTGCTGCTTGCCTATTTTGGTTTTCGCCTGGTCTATTTTGCCCTGAATCTCTCCCCGTTTGTACCCCCGGACGAAGTCACCCACGCCGGGTTATGCAAGGTTTTTTCACGGGTGGCCCTGCTTCCCGGAAATGGCCCCGAAACCTACGAATTCGGCCTGGTCACCAACATCCCCTGGCTTTATTACTGGACCATGGGCAAACTGCTGCATCTCAATTTCGTCGGTCTCCCCGAGTTGGTTTTTCTGCGGCTCCTCAACATTCCCCTCGCCTTCGGAACCGTATATTTTGCCAGGCGGGCGCTGCTCCTTTTGACACAAGACCGCACCACCCAGTTGCTGCTGGTAGTCGCCATGACTAATACCGCCATGTTCTCCCTACTGTCAGCGTCAGTGTCATACGATAACCTGACGAATCTCCTGGCAGCCATGGCGGTATTTTATCTTCTGGCTTTTTTCAAAGAGCGGTCAGGCTGTTTTCTTGCGGCGGCACTTCTGGCTCAGTTGGCAGGGTGTTTGACAAAAATCACTTTTTTGCCACTTGTGCTGGTGTTGAATCTGTTGCTGGTCATCCATGAATTACGCAATCTGCCCTCTCTCGTCTCCGAACTAAAGAGCGGTCTTCGGACATCCGGGCGCCGCGTCCGGTTGACTGTTCTTGTGATCCTTTTTGCTATTGGATTGAACCTTATGCTGTACGGGGGCAATTATCTCCGTTACGGGGTTTTGATACCCTCTATGCCAATGGTGCTGTCTCCTGAGATAGCCATGAACTACCGTCTTGAGGCGCGGGGGATAATTTTCGACAGGTACAAGAAAGGTGAAATTTCCTACATGGATGCGCTGATACTGACTGGAGAGATCAAGCACCCCGGAGATAAAGCCGACACATTTTACCTGCTGATGAACTATGAAAATCTGAAGAGGAATCCTCAACTCTGGCTAGGGCCGTTACAGTATGTCAAGGTGTGGTTCATAAATATGGTGGCCACAATTTTCGGGATAAAGGCTCATCTGATTATGGTCAAGGATGTGCGCTATCTCATACCGTTATATGTGGTAATGTCGCTGGCGCTGGTCGGTTTTATCGCCCGTTGGCGGCGGCAAGGATCGGGATGGCTGCCCCCTTGCATGGCAACTATTGTCTGCTTTTACGCCGGTTATCTCATGATTGCAGTAAATTACAGCAGTTATCTCGAGTATGGGGCTCCTGGTATAACTCTCTACGGCCGGTATCTTTTCCCGCTTCTCAGCCCTGCCTACGTTCTGCTGAGTTACTACCTGTTGAATCTTTTCCGTGCGGAATATATCCGGATCTCCCTGACGCTGGCAACGGCACTACTGCTGATTGCCTATGATTTCCCCTGGTTTCTTGCCCACGCCACTCCGGAATGGTATACGTGGCTGCCGCAGTAATTCAGATGAGGGATGAGGGGAAAGTCGATGAGGGATGAGGGATGAGGGGAAAGTCGATGAGGGATGAGGGGAAAGTCGATGAGGGATGAGGGGAAAGTCGATGAGGGATGAGGGATGAGGGATGAGAGAGGAGTAAAATGCGCTGAGAGAGGAAGAGCTTCTTCATCTCTCAGCGCTCATCCCTCGTCTGCTGTAGGGGCTAAAAAGTGGTATCTGCCGCTCGCTTTGGCCTTGATTGCGGTGATAACCGTTGCCGTTTACCGGGGCGTACTCCAGAACGGCTTCATCGATTATGATGACACTGATTACATAACCGTTAATATGATTGTCCAGCAGGGTTTGACCATGAAGGGACTCCTTTGGTCCTTCAGTGCGTTTCATGCCGGTAACTGGCATCCGATCACCTGGCTTTCCCATATGGCTGATGTGGAACTGTTCAGCCTGAACCCGATGGGGCATCATGCCGTCAGTCTACTGCTTCATGTTGCCAACGCGGTCCTGCTCTGCTTCCTCCTTCAGCAAATAACCGGATTAGTGGGTAGAAGTCTGGTTGTGGCGTTGCTTTTCGCGCTTCACCCTCTCCATGTTGAGTCAGTTGCATGGGCCGCTGAACGGAAGGATGTTCTCTCCACCCTGTTCTGGCTGCTCACAATGATTTCCTATGTCTGGTACACTCGGCGCCCCTCTGTGAAGCGCTATCTTCCTGTCGCGGCTCTGTTCAGTCTCGGACTGATGGCGAAGCAGATGCTGGTGACCCTCCCGTTCATTCTCCTGCTTCTGGATTACTGGCCGTTGAACCGGTTCTTCCCTCGCCAGGGTGAGTATACACCGGAGTGGGCTGAAATAAAGTTTCTCCTGACCGAGAAAACTCCGTTACTGGTTCTGGCGGTGACATCATCATTGGTTACCCTCCTCGCCCAGAGTTCCGGTGGGGCACTTAGCCAGGCAGATGCCGGCTCCACAATGTTGAATATCGGAAATGGTTTGATATCATACGTTACATACATCCGGAACATGTTCTGGCCGGTGGATCTGGCTTTCTTCTACCCCTTTGAAACAGCGGGAGTCACACCGCTCAAGGTTGCCGGTGCAGCGGTTGTTGTGGCAGCAGTGAGTGTTTTTGTCGTTATGCAGCGGCAAAAAAGCCCCTATCTGGTATTCGGGTGGTTCTGGTATCTGATAACGCTTCTCCCGGTAATAGGCTTCATCAGGGTCGGATCGCAGGCCATGGCGGATCGGTATACTTACGTCCCGCTGATCGGGTTGTTCTTGGTCGTGGTGTGGGGCGTTGGGGAGATGGCAAGTCGATGGCGGAATGGGCTACCGCTTGCGGCAGGAATTTCGATAGCAACGCTAGCCATGCTCTCCGTTATGACCATTACCCAAATCCGTTACTGGCATTCCAGTTATGATCTCTACACGCATGCTCTGGCCGTGGTCGACCGTAATTGGCTGGCGCACAACAATATGGCTATCCTGATCGCCCAACAGTACCGCTATAATGAAGCAATCCAACATTTACAGGAATCGCTCCGGATTAACCCTGTGCAGCCCGCAGGCTATCGGAATCTCGGTAATACCTACCAGGCCGTCGGTAACACTGCTGCGGCGATTGGCGCATACCGCGAGGCGGCCAAACTGAATCCTGATGACGCGGAAAATCATATTCGTCTTGGTTATGCGTATCTCATTGCAGGTTCTCTGGAGCTTGCATATCAGGAGTATCTCCAATTGCTGCGACTAAAAGACTCATATGCACAGCCATTACTGGATTCCATCAGGCGGTCAGAGAAAAAATAACCAAAGAATACAGATCGTTATCTTGTGTCCTCTGTCTTGTGTGGCAGGGAGTTCAGCACTTATAGAGCATATTTTTGCTTTGCATAAACGGGAGAATCTTGATACTTTGTCGCAGTTATTTGGTAGATACTTGAAAAAAAAGCGGAGTGTGAAAAAGTGAAACAATTGTATTTGGGAATCATGTTAGTACTGGTGGCGATGTTGATTGGTTGCAGTGACGGGCAGGATAAAACCGTAATCAATTATTGTAAAGCGCTCGAGGCGGGAAAGCTTGACGAGGCGGCATCTTTCCTCTCCAAAGATGCGATAGTGGTGTTGGAACGTGCAGGTGGCAAGGCTCTGTTAGCGGAAGCGGGGGCGAAATTTAAACAGCGTAAGGGCATTAGCAAGATCAAGATAACCAGCAAAAAAACGACCGGTAATAGCGCAATGGTTGAGTTTGTGTACAACTTCAACGACGGCTCGAAAAGTAAGGACAGTTTCCCCCTTGTCAAAGAAAGCGGTACTTGGAAAATCACTAAATAAATACGTGAATGATTTATAGGAGTTTGGTATGAGAAAGATGGTGCTATTAGGAGGTTTTTTAGGATTTATTATGTTGTTTGGGACCCTTAACTGTTATGCCGAAAATTGGGTCAAAATAAATGTTGATGTCCCCAATAAGAACCTTGCGGCGGATTATTATGATTCTACCAGTGTCAAAGTGCGCCACAAAGTTTTAACCTGGACGGAAAAGTTCGTTCTGACGGATTTGGGTGTAACGAGTTACACAAAGCATCTTTCCCAGTATCCTGTCTGTCAGGAAAATATTGAGAAAATAGGGAATGTTGCCTATCACAAACTGGACTTCGAGATCAAAAAAGGAAAATTCAGAACGGTTGCAAAAAGAAACTACAACAAAGATAACAAGTTAATGTGTACTGATAAAGATATGGGGACTGAATTCGATAAAGCTTGGTATGACATCGAATACGGGGGGCCTATGTACAGCCGGCACTATATTCTTGTGACAAAATTCAAGATTGGCGACCTTTGAGCTGATGATTTAGAAACGATGAGAGATGAGGGGTAAGTGTGAACTCCTCATCCCTCATCCTTCATCCTTCATCCCTCATCCCTCGTCCCTCATCCCTTGTTCCTAGTTCCTCCACCACATCAACCAGAGAACTCCAGGACATTTCCTTCATCGTATAGTTCACAATGTTTTCCGCAAAATTGATCTGCCTGTTGGATAAAAACCATTCTATGCCATCTGCCAGAGCTTTTGGATCATCGGGTGGCACTATCTTACCGGTGATGCCCTCCTGTATGACTTCATAAAATCCCCCCACATTTGTTGCAAGAACCGGTTTTTTGAACCCATAGGCTGTCGCTATTACCCCCGATGTTATGCTTTTCCTGTAGGGTAGGACGACCAGATCACTTTCTGTAAAATAGCGGCTCATTTCCTGGTCAGATACATAGTGATCGATAATTTCAACCATGCCGGATATACCATATTCGTTAATAACTTTGAGGTATTCATCTTTACCATTCCAGAACTCACCCACAACTTTTAGCGAAATATTCTGACCCTTCAAAATACTTACCGCCTTGAGCAGTACGTCAAGCCCTTTGTACGGTCTTATAAATCCAAAAAACAACATCTGAAACGCTATCTGCTCCTGACGTGTTTCTACTGGTAAAGGTGTATATTCGAACAGCGGAAGCAGGTGTTTTATAACCGTGGCTTTGGGATTAATTCCGATGGCACTGTCTTTTTCCTGTTCTGAGTGGACCAGCATGGCGTCAACTTTTTTGAGAACAAACCCGGTCACCATTTTTTTTATGACATTGTCTTCGTGCTCAAAAACATTGATGCAGAGAAAAAGCACTTTGATATTTTTCTTCTTAAGGCTGGCGAGGAGATACACATACATTGGGCCCCAGTAGGCCACCCACCAGGGGAGAATAACCAAATCCGGCATGAAAACGGCTATTTTGCGGGAAATTTTCAGCCATGAGAATATGCTTGTCGAGTTAATATCATAAGACAGGTGCTTGAACTCGTTAGCGATACTCTGCGCGTCGTACTCAGGGTCCACTTGACTCTTTTTGCCATACAACAGTTCCGGATATTGCCTCTTGTAACTTAAGAGCAGAAGGTCGTGCCGTTTTTCCAACTCCTGAGCAAGAGAGTAGCAGTATTTGGCTATTCCTCCCCTGAAGGGTGGAACGGGTGCTATCAGGCAGATTTTCATGGTTTATTACCGGTCATGATCTCAAGTCGGCTCTTGAATAGTTTGTAAAAGTTCTTCCGGCTTAGCAGTTGCAAGTCTTTGCGATGAAACCCATGATTCATTTTCAAGGAGCGGAATAGTGTACAGAGCAATGCTGCAGCGGTTACTGCCAAACGGTTGAGGCGGAACAGACCAGGCAGATGCGCCGAGCAGAGGATGTGACACGAGGTGTAGACTCTGGTCACTGGCGCCCAGCCGAAGTGTCTGCGGGTGACCTCAAGCGACTCTTCGCTGTTTTTTGTGAGCGTATCGCTGTTGATAGTCTTGGACGTTTTGTGGAGACGGTAGTGTGCGAGTAGCTGGTGGATGTGATGGCAGGAAAAATGTCTGCCGAGTTTGATCCAAAGGTCATAGTCCATGGCAAAGTGCAGTGTGTCGTCAAGGCCTCCGACCGTTTCAAAAGACGCCCTCCGGAAGAAAGCCGCAGGCTGGCAGATGATGTTAGCGGAGGCCAGTTTGTCCAGCTTGAAATCTTCTGTCCGGTACCTCCCGATGCAGGTGCCCGCAGCATCACAGTAGTTGGCTTCACCATACATAAGCCCAGCGTCCCGGTTGTGGCGGAAAAAATTGGTGACGGTCTGCAGGGCATCCGGCAGATAGGTGTCGTCAGAGTTGAGCCAGGCAAAAATGCTTCCGGTTGCCATGCAAAAACCTTTCAGCAGGGCGTCGGTTTGTCCCCGGTCCTGTTCACTCACCCACCGGAAGGTAATGCCATGGCAGTTGAGGTGCCATTCCCCCCTCTGCAGTAATGTCTCATATTTTGTAATGATTTCAACAGAGTTATCGCTTGATCCGCCATCAATGATGATGTAGTCAATGGAGAAGTCCCCACCCTGACTAAGGACGCTCTCAATGGTCTCGGCTAAAAAAGCACCCTGATTGTAGGAAGGGGTGACGATGGATATGGCGACGTTATGAAGTGGATTAATAATCATGGTCTCTTTGTCAGAATACAGAAGGACGTGTTCTCAATGTGCCGCAAACCGGAAAACTCTGGATCGGACAGATATAATTCGTTTAATGCCTGAGTTACACCAGGCCAATACGGAGAGTCATAGTCATGCCACAGGATTATTCCCGTTATTGGGTTTATCATTTTGCCGGCCGTGCGAGAATCGGACAGCGCATATTCATAGCTATGTGAGCCGTCAACAAACATAAAATCCACATTACTATGGAATTGAGAAAAATTGTAGGTTGCAGAATCCCCGTACAATTGAGTTATTTTATGTGCGAGGTGATGGCCCGTGAATCTGGAGCCTGAAGCTGGCTTGTCAATGTACCGTACTTCTGCTTTGTCGAGTGCTAGCTGAGTGGTGTTTATTTCGCTTCTCAGTAAATCCAACGTAAACAACCGTCCACCAGGTGGCTGGTTCATGGCAATGTTAAGTGCCGTCCTCCCGTCAAAGGTGCCGATCTCAAAACATACGCCCGGTTCCGACTGATGGATCAGAGCGGCAATAACCAGTAATTCACATTCTACAACGTTTCCTTCGACAGCATCTATCTCTGTAAGCTTCAGCGAGACTTCATTGCCGAGAAGATCCCCTATGGTGATTTTCGGTATCAGCGGCTTTGGGCCGGCAGAGATGCCGAAGTGGTCGTGGATCATTTTCAGCAGCGGCCGGTGCTTTTTCAGGAGAAAGCCACCGGCGCAGAGGTACAAACAGCTGATAACGCTCTTGAAGTATTTTAGAGCTTCTATCCGAAATCGGGTCATGCCTCTCTCCGCTTCTTATCAACTGGATAAATTTTGTATTGCCCACTGTTTCTATATTGCGATGATGTTCGATAATAAGCTTTTGTAGAGCTCCATGTGTTGTTCAGCAACTTTCTCCAGTGTAAATCCCTGCTCTATCTTACCTCTTGCGTGGGCGGACAATAGTTGCCGATGGTCCTTGCCGTTCAGTGCCCAGGCGATGCCCCGGGCAAGGTCGGCAGCTTCAAACGGTACAGCCAAATAACCGTTCTTCAGGTGGTCTATGAGATCCGGCACCCCCCCCTGATTAAACGCCACACAGGGGGTGCCACAGGCCATGGCTTCCATGGCAGTGTAGCCGAGGCTTTCCTGTATTGATGGAAAAACGAAGACATCGGCAGCAGCGTAGAGTAGTGCAAGGCGCACCTCGTCCTGTTGCCAACCCTGGAAATGGGTTTTGAGACTGAAGTCCGACGCCGGGTTCGATGCCGCTGAACCGAAGATGACAAGTTCCATCTGGGTCTGTTCAGGGGAGGAGGCTAACAGTCGCAGCGCTTCTACAAGAAGATGGCAGCCCTTGTTGCGATCGTTGGCAAGTCCTTTTGCACCAAACAGGATCAGTTTCCTGTCGGGGGGGAGGGAGAGTGCCTCCCGAGCCTTTCGCTTGTCAATAGGTGTAAAACGGCTGGTATCGATGCCATTGGGGATGACTTCGACCGGAACATCACGAAACAGCGAACTTGATTTTGCGCAATCTGCCATCCAGCGACTTGGAGCCACTATGGTCAGATTCAGCCCGCTCCAGGCCTGTTTTTTTCTCAGCCAGATCCGGTGTGAGAGATCATCCTCTCTGGAGGAATTCAGCATGGGGCATGCGCCGCATGACTCACGATACCGGACACAGCCGCCGGGGAGATAGCACCCTCCGGTAAACGCCCAGGAATCATGCATGGTCCAAACAAGCGGCACAGAAAAACGTGCCATAGTTTCAAGGCGCATCATGCGGGCTACCCAGTGGAGGTGAATAAGGTCGGGGGTGACATGGGATGCCTGGGCAGCCAGTCCGTCCGGTAGGTATGCTGAACAAAACGGGCCGCTCATTTTCCCCGGATTGATACCGGAAACAAACTGCTCAATGGCGGGGCGGAGCCGGCCTGATACCCTGCCCAATAGTGACGACGGGCCATCAACCAGAGAATCGTTACCTTTTTTTCTCTGAACGTAAAGCCGGGCATCGGCACCTTTTGCCTGTACACCATGCAGCAGACGGATTGCCGCTTTGGCGGCACCTCCCTCAATATCAGCACCGTTCAGGTAGAGGATCTTCATCGTGTCCAAAACCCCCGCAGTTTTTCGGAAAAGATCTCCTCTGGCCAGTTGCGCACCAGTTGACGGGGGATCTGGCAGGGATCTGTCCAGCGGTGTACCTGGCCGGGAAAATTGGCCGCTACTTTGGTAAATCCGGCCTCACGACATAACGCTACCGTTGTATTCGTGTAATGGCACCGCTTGCCGAAAGGGTAGGAAAACGTGGTGACCTTCTGGCCAAGCCACGCTTCCAACTGGTTTTTCGAACCGACGATTTCCTCACGCTGCATATCCGGCGAAAGAGAAGACAGCCGGGAATGTGTCACTGTGTGGGCGCCAATAGTGACCCATTTGCTCATGGAAAGCTGCCGTAATTCTTCTGTCGTCATGGCACGGTGGGGGCTGTTAATGGTGTCTTCAACGTGCGACCAGCGCCGAAGCTGTGCGAGCCAGTTGTCACGGTACGCCGTGTCGGCATCCGTCATAAGTTGAACGATCTCTTGGTAAAATTTCTGCCGTTCCTTAAAACTGCTGGTCGGCCAGTTTTGCGTGCAACGGTCATCTTCAAGAGTGAAACTGAGGGGAGTACTCTCTGTTTCTAAAATCATACGTTCCAGCTCATGCCACCAGAAATTCTTCGAGGTGCCGATTGTGCCGGTGCTGATGAAGAAGGTTGCCGGTATTCCCACTTCCTCAAGAATCGGTAATGCCTCCAGTATGTTATCAGCATACCCGTCGTCAAAAGTGATGGCCACGGCCGGCTTCGGCACCCCCGTCCAGTCCTCTTCGAAGCGGACTATCGGGAAATTGTCCTTCAGGAAGCGGAGTTGGGCGCGGAAGTTAGCGGGAGTAACGGCAAGCATTTCCGGATCAGTGGGTAGAACTGTTACCCGGTGGTAGAGCAGGACAAGTACCGGCGGGTCAAGGTAGTTGAGCAGGCGGTTACAGGGTGTACAGACGGCTGAACGGGCAGAACTTTTGAATTTATCTACGAGTGCTGTCATGGCGTGCGGGAGTATACGTAAATGAGATGGTGGAGTTGGTGATGATAGAATTCTGCTGTTTTATGAAAGCCGGAATCTTTTTCGATAAGATCATGGAACTCAGGATTGCAGTAAATTAAACGCAGCGGGCGTGGTTTTTTCTGCAGGGATGATTCTATGTTGTGTATGACGTCAACCATGACGCTGCGCGGAAACGGGCTGTAAAAATAGAAATAATTGTATGCATCAAGGTCGGTGAAATCTGCGGCATCACTGACGGTCATGGTGACATTCGAGATGTTTAGCTTCTTGAAATTCTGCTCAGCAATGGTAACCAGCTCAGGCAACAGTTCAACGCCTGAAATCTTGTTAAAGGGATATTTGGCAAAAGTAATCAATGCGCCCCCCTTGCCTGACCCGAAATCAACGATGGCGTCACCTGCAGTTATATTCAGGCTGTTAAGGACTTTTTCAAGGTAAACGCCGCCGGAATGTGCGTAATGGTGGCTTCTGTCAGCAGAAAGGCCAAGTTCATCTACTGAAGCATAGCGGAGATCTATCTTGCTGGTGTAAACCCGAAGCCGGAACATAAATTCCTTGAGTTCGCCACGGCAGAGAAAAGCAAGAGCGTTTTTGACATCGTTGAGTATCGGCATTATCTTTTCCATAACCGGTTGATAATGTACTTCTTTGTAAGATAATCAAGCTGCCTGAACATATATGAGCACATATGCCTTGTTACGCGGGGGATGCTTAATAGTTTAGACGAGAAAGATCTGTACACAGAGAAGAAATACAACTCCTGTTTAACGCCGAGAAATCTGTATTTATATTCATTTTCACCCCAGAGCATATGGAATGATTCTTTGCCTGTTTCGATTAGGTGTTTAATGGTCAGATAGAGGCATACCTGACCTGCATTATATTTGTTGAAAGCCGGATCGTGTGAAATTACCTCCAGATACGACTGGTTACCGACTTCATAGCAGATGGCACCCGCAACGATTTTGCCATTAAGACTGACGGTACTTATTAAGCCGTAGTGGCGGCAGAATTTTATGATCCTGGCCTCAAATGCATTGTCAAAACCGGAGGTTATGTTTTTGACTTTCATACGCAACCGGTTCATTTCAATGATTCTGCTGATAACAGCCGGGTCTGCTTCATGGGTTGCAGAAATAGTAAAGCTGAAATCTACAAATTCTTTCTGAAGTCGGTTAATGTAATACCTGATATGTTTCTGGGTCTGTGCGCCTAACTGTGTATGGTAACTTTCAATACTTTGAGGCAGTGTTACGACAATATCCTGAGAGGTTTTCCAGAGTCGCCAAGGGTAATGCAAATCTCCAATTTCGTTTTTTATGCAATTGAAATTCACCGTAGTGATAGCGGGATATCTGTTAAATACAGTGTCGGCGAAGTACTGTATATATTCCTGCCCGATTTCCACGAGTTCGTTTAATACGGTTATTTCCCCGCCCGAAATACTATATACGATAATATGCCGTGGGGCGGTCTCCCCGCCTGAGATACACAACGCATTGAGGCTGTGTACTTCCCGAAAAATCTCAAAATATTCCAGTACACAGAAGGGACTCTGGTACATTTCTTCGAGATCGTCCCCGACTTTCGCCGGGATCTCATTCTCAAATAAAATATGTTGAAGGCCGTCAGATGACGCCATGAAATATCCCCATCATTACCAGTAGCTGCTTTTTTCTATCCGGTCTTTATTCGCAGGTGTTTCAGAAGGCAGAGGCCGCACCCAGTGTTCGTTGAACAGCTTTGCCGTGCTGTCGGCATACTCCCGTTCCCATCTTCTCCCCTTGATGCCAAACAGGATCTGGGTTACCCCGCCAAGATGAATCACCTGTTTTCCCAGCTGCTTGGCAAACGATGCCAGGGGGAGTCCGTAGGCTCCTGCCCCTATGATACAGACATCAAAATCAATTTTTGCAATTTCATCGCACATATGGTGATACGCATCGAACCACGTAGGAAAATCAACTTTTGAACCAGCGATTGACTGCACCGTCTTGAGCGTTATTAGTTCGAAATCGGGCAGGACATCGGGTGAAGGAAAGAGCAGGTGCCGCTTTTCCGAATATTGTTTTTGTATTGATTCGGCAAAGGGATGGACAACCAACACCTTGCGGCCTGCCAGTCTGCTGCTCCAGGGATTGCTGAAGCGGAACGGCTCAAGGCAGTCGAGATCAACCAACTCGGCATCACGGCAACAGGAGTTGCAGATAACATCTTCGTATTGATTGTACCAGACCCCCATAATATCAACCTGTGGCAGATGCTCAAGGTACAGTTCCGCAAATGCGTCAAGGGACGCATCGTCGGCCGGGAAAAAACCGGCAGGGTTTGCCATGGTTGATTTGATTTTTCGGCTGTACTCCCTGTTATTAACGCCCCTCTTTTCTAAATAATGACGGAGGCAGGTCAGTTCTACGGAACCGAGCCGGGCGACCAGTAACGGTTCCCCGCTGGTAATCAAATCTGTGACGCGATCATGACCTTCCTGGCCGAAATGTATCTCCTGGCGGTACCCCGCCCCGCGAAACTTGACCAGGTCCTCTTTGGTAATGACGAGGAGATTCAGGTTGTGCAACAGATCAAGAAGGCGGTTAATGCGAAGCGCTTCACGCTTAATGTAATCCGTGATAACAGCCATCAAAAATCCCTGCCTTCGATCACCGTGTGTAACTGTTCATTCATGTCTGAACCATACGATATCTTTAAACAAAATCCTCATGATAGGGACAAGAATCAGAGTATCAAACATAAAAACGAATGCCGGCGAAGGTATACAGAATCGTTTACGAATTTTTCGGGGGACAAGAGCTGACTCATGAAGAATGTTTTTAAGTGGTGCCTGTCCGGAGACTCCTGCCCTTTCGGCATACCATTTAAAAAGACGTTCGTGACGTAGTCGCCAACTAGCGCGTTCAATTGCAGTAATCTTTCTACCGACAAAATTGTTTGAAGCATGGATTCGGTAACTGATTGCCAGTGATTCAATGTAGAGCTTTCGAGCCCCCATAATGGATGAGCCAAATATCAGCACGTCATCAGCTCTGGACATCCAGTCTTTTTCAAAGGGGTAGGGAAGCATAGAATGTAAAAGGGAACCTTTTATACAAAGGCATGAAGTCTCTGCACCGATCCAGCAGTGCATTTTTCTGGTCAATGCGGAGGTTGAGGAAAACAAATAGCTGCTTTCAGGACCAATGCAAGCCGATGGCAGAGCCTGCTCGCCGCTTTTGAAATGTTTCGAATTCACAAAGAAAAAATCAGCGGCGTCTGCAGTTATAAAGTTTGAGGCGTGCTCAAGGTAGTCCAGAGGATAAAGATCATCAGCATCAATAAAAAAGACCGCATCGTCGGGTTGGATCAACTCAAGGGCGGCATGAAAGCAGGAAAGTTGGCCGCCATTTTGTTTATAAATTGCCTGCGCATAGAGACAATCTTCACAAAAGGTACTGATAATTCCTCTGGATCCATCAGTGGAGCCGTCGTCAACTACCAGAATCAGATCAAATTTTCGTGTCTGGGAGGTAAGCGAGTATAGGCACTCCCCAAGGTACTGTGAATAGTTATGATTTGTTACC
>CAINRC010000099.1 GCA_903852495.1 uncultured Geobacteraceae bacterium
CGCGCTGCCAAAGTTTGCCGACCGGACCATCGTTCCGATCATCGAAAAGGTATTCACCATCGACCAGGCCGCAGACGCCCACCGGATGATGGAGGAGGATAAACACTTCGGCAAGATCGTGCTGAGAATCCAATAAATTTATTCAATTGCCTGCTTCGGCAGAGTCATTTCAATATCTTCGCGAGTCTTTTTGTTTGTACTCTGACCGTGAAACGTAGTACTTTACACACCCCAAAAGGCACAAACACAATGTTCAGGAGGAAATAGATGTCAGATCAGAATCCGCAGGTTGTCCTGGAAACTTCCATGGGCACCATCAAAGTAGAACTGTTCAAGGAAAAAGCTCCGATTACCGTCAGAAACTTCCTTTCCTATGTTAAGGATGGTCATTATGCTGGACTGATATTCCACCGTGTCATCAAGGATTTCATGATTCAGGGCGGCGGAATGAATGAAAATATGGAAACAAAAAAACCGAAATTTGCCATCAAAAATGAGGCTGCCAACGGTCTGCTGAACAAGCGCGGCACTCTGGCAATGGCTCGCACAGCGGTGGTTGATTCCGCCACCTGCCAGTTTTTTGTCAATACGGTAGATAACGCGTTTCTGGATCACAAAGGAAAGCATCAGGATAATTTCGGCTACTGCGTTTTCGGTCAGGTGTTGGAGGGGTTGGATGTGGTGGATCAGATTCGTGCGGTAAAAACCGGAAGTAAGGGCGGTCACACCGATGTGCCGGTGGAGCCGGTTTTTATAACTTCCGCCCGTCTGATTGAGCAGGAGGCATAAACATGGAAAACAATCAGGTCTGTTATACCTTTGATGCGGCGCTTGAAATGGCGATCAAAATGGAGGAGGAAGGGTTTCGCAATTATCTGTCTGCGATTCGCCAGTTGACGCACAAGGGAGCCAAGGATCTGCTGCGCGGAAATGCCCTGGATGAGTTAAATCACAAGCATCAGCTGGAGAAGGCGCTTCTGGACGGGCGTATGGACAGCAGCGAAGATCCTGATACACCGATTCCGACCATGCATCTTGATTACGTCTATAAAAAAGAGGAGCTTGGCCCCCAGTCCGGAGTGCGTGAGGCGCTTGTCTATGCCATCCACCTTGAGAAAGGTGCGGTTGACTTTTATGGCAAGGTTTCCAGTGGTTGTGCCGGTGCACCCATGGGCAAACTGTTTGCCCAGCTCCACCAGGAAGAGAGCCGTCACCTGCAGGAACTGGAAGATTTGTACGAGCAGCACTTTATGACCGAAAACTAAACATATCGGGCGCTTAGCTCAGCGGGAGAGCACTGCCTTCACACGGCAGGGGTCACTGGTTCAATCCCAGTAGCGCCCACCAATAAAAATTAGGCTTAAATTGATAGTTAAACCAGTAATTCTAGTATGTTAGGCACAGTTTACAGTAGGCCATATTCTTTTTATTTTTTGTAATCTAAGTCATCTTGTGGGCTCCGGGCCCATTTCGGGCCCAAGCTGGGCCCATGATATTTTTTAGACTCCGCAAAACGACCACTGCCTCATGGGCCCATAACCATCTAATTTACAATAACTTTTAAATTGACTATTTCTGGTGCGAGACATAAAGTAACTCATCATGACTTCTGACGAACGTAAAAAACATATTAAGCATGCTCTTATCGACAAAGGGATTTCCTTCCGAGCATGGTGCATACTTATGGGCGTTTCACATAGCGTCGCTAGAGATCTTGTTTACGGCAGATTAACTGGGAGTAAAAGTGAACGAACACGGATAGTTAGAGACGCTCTTGTTAAGGATTTCGGCTGCTGCATTTTTGACTAATTATGTAGCTGTTTTTTTTGTTGACATATACGCACAATGAGCGTATATTGAAAATACAGGCCACTTCAAACGGCCAATTTTTATACGCTGATATACGAACAATGTGCGTATATCAAAAGGGAGAGATTATGAATAGCGTTTTTCTTACCACGGCAGAACTGGCTCAGAGGCTCCACTACAATTCGCGTTACATCTGCAATTACCTGCTTGACTCGGTTTTGATCGAGGGGATCCATTACTTCAGACCTTTTGGCCGTCGTAAAATTCTCTTCATCTGGGAAACAATCGAAAGGGATATGTTCTCGACTCCAAAAATCGATATGCCAAACATTCCTCTTGCACGGGGAGGTGTTTGTCATGGGTAGAATCAGGTTTCGTAATGATACAGAATTTTTGTTTTTCGATTTTCGTTATGAAGGTATTCGTTGCAGGGAGTATACGCTGTTACAAGATACTCCTGCCAACCGAAAAAATATGGAGAAAATGCTCGCCAGAATTGAATCTGAAATAAAGCTGGGCACTTTCAATTATGGCCGGTTCTTCCCCAATTCACTAATGATTGTAAAGTTTGCTAAAAAGCAGGAAGCCATTCCTGTAATCACAGAAACCGGATTTATGGCAACAACGGTAGTTCTGGCACCAGCTACGCCGTTATTCAAGGATTTTTGCGATGAGTGGTATCTTGAGAATGAGATCAGATGGAAGAGGTCGTACCGGAGTACACTGAATGTTACCTTCAACAAGTACCTTAGGCCGGTCTTTGGAGAGAAAGAAGTCAGCCGTATCACCAAGGGAGAAATCCTCAAGTTCCGTTCCTCACTCGCCAAAGTCCAGAATGGAACCAAAGAAGGATTATCTCCTGACCGCATAAACCACATCATGACGCCATTGCGTATGATACTTAATGAGGCGGCTGACCGGTACAACTTTAACACACCCTACATTGGAATTAAACAGCTCAAAATACCACATAGTGATATTGACCCGTTTAATCTTGACGAGGTCAATCTGATCCTTGCCAATATCAGAGCTGACTTTCGCAATTACTATGTCGTGCGGTTTCTCACCGGCCTGCGAACCGCAGAAATAGACGGTCTGCAATGGAAGTATGTTGACTTCGAAAAAGGGCTGATCAGCATTCGGGAAACATTGGTCAACGGTTACTTTGAGACCACAAAAACAGCCGAATCGGTGCGCGACATTGCTATGTCCAAGCCCGTGTTTGATGCATTGAAGATCCAGCTTGAATTGACTGGAAAGCACGAAGGTTTGGTGTTTTGTTCCAATCAGGGCTTGTCGCTTAACAGGCGCAACGTGATGAACCGAGTCTGGTACCCAATACTACGTCTTCTGGGTCTTAAAAAGCGCAAACCGTACCAGACACGCCACACGACTGCCACCCTCTGGCTGGCGGCGGGAGAAAACCCGGAATGGATCGCACGCCAGATGGGGCATAGCAATACACGTATGCTATTCACAGTGTATTCACGATATGTTCCCAACCTTACCAGGATGGATGGTTCGGCATTCGAGCGCCTGCTGATTTCCCATGGCAATCAGGAGGCTCACGATGAAACTGAATGATATACACCTGAAACACGGAACTCAATTCAGTTGTGAATGCCGAGTCAGAAAGCCGATTAGGAGAACCGCTATAACCGGAGCTAAATATCTGTCATTTACGATGGAAGACAGCAGCATGGTTCTTAAGGCAAATGTGTGGTCAGAAAATTATAATAGTACCGTAAATATTCACGAACTTGACAAGGTGATTGTTTCCGGGAAAATCAAGGAGTTCAATAGAGAGTGGGTGGCCAATATATCGTCTATCCAGCATCTTAGCGCAGAGGCCCAAAATCCGCTGCAACTCATCCCACGCAGCATGTGTCCATCATCACATTTGCTTGAACGCTTGCAAAACATGATTACTCTTATAGCGCATGACGCCCTTAGGAATTTTATCTGTTGGGTGCTCTCAGACGATTACTTTGTTATCCCCTTTGTCAACGCGCCGGCAAGTCGCAAGCACCACCACAATATTGCAGGAGGGTTGCTGGAGCATAGCCTGGAGTGCGCCGAGATGGTTACTTAGTAGCTGCTTTCCCCAGTGGACCATGAGCTGGAATGCCGGGCTCATTTCATGTTTGTGATCTTTGAAGAAGTTTTCAAGGATGTTTGTTGCCCCACTTTTAGAAAGATCTTTCCCTTTGGGATGGAGAAGCTGCAGCAGTTTGGTGACCAGTTTTTCCTGCTGCTTGGCGTTATATCGCCTAGGCACCACAATCTTAGGGACTGGGGTTTTCGTTAGCTGCTCTGCGCTCTCAGGCTTGAGAACCATTATTGCTTTTTGGCTAACGCAGCGCAACCAGGGACCTATTGCGAGAGAGGTCGACTTGAGCTGGCCGGTAGCATAAGCGAGCAAACTCCCTGGTAACATTAGATTCCGGCTGATGCTTAGTTTGAGGAATTCGTCAAGGGAACCCGGCAAACCGTCAAAAGATACCCCCGGAAGGGTTTTCATAAAGGACTGAAGCAAACCCCAGGGATTCTGATTTGAAATAGCTGCAGGAACTAAATTGCTGTCTAGCAGATGATAAAGCTGGACGAGGGTGAAGTTGTCCGGGAAGAAGCGTTTAGTATAATAGGTGGATATCGGATGTAAATCGTCATCAGTCTTCATGCTTGAGTCCGTTTTCCGGACCATTTCTACCCACAATATTCCGTTGTACTGGAAAAAATCCCGCTGCATGACCGCAGTGAGGAAGGGCTCCAGCCATTTTTTCTCCAGAAGGCAGCCAAAGAAAATCGCTGTGAACAGCAGTTGTCCGAGATGCACGGATGGATCTTTAGAAATCGGCTGTTCCAGATCTTTGCCAAAAGCTTGCTCTAGTTTACTGGCTGCTACTCTACGCGAGAAGTTGTCCGTAGTCGCCCAGTTCTTTGGCTTTTTGATACTGACCAATTGCGGCACAAGTGGAACGTTCCACCCGTAGCTGATATTTCCGATTTCAAAACCAATTGCCAGGAAGTTGAATCTCACCTGTACGATTGGTTCTGAAACTTTATAACTCAGGTCCCGAGCAAGCTGCACTATCTCCTGCTCTGACTTGCTGGGGGCAGGTTTGCCACAGTAAAGATCCGGAGCATGAGAGGCCAAGTGCCGGAGAACATATTGTACTTCAGAAACCACATTGACAAGCTTGGCAGTAGGGAGTTTTTGTTCGGCCAGAAGCCAGACCTGAGAAGCTTCAACCATTTCAGTCATTAGCCAAGTCCTCGTATTGCTTGCCAACCGTCATTTTTCAGGATGTCAGGGAGATAGTTGGCCATCTGTTTGGTAAAGTCGTTCGGGTCAAGATTGCTGAACTGGCCCCAAGGTTCTTGGCCATTTTCCCAGTGCCCCAACTGGGCCTCAATCAATTCAGGTGAACAGCCATCATTAAGGAGTCGGTATTTGAGATAGTGGCGACCTGCGTTGATGGGAATGGAGTATTGGTGGTTCTTGTTCAGAATTATTTTCGCCGCGCCAGGCGTCAGTAATTCGAGCGGTTCCAATTCACCTTTGATCCAGAAAAGATTCAAGGGCAGTCCTTCGTAGTCGAGACATTTCAGCATATCGAACAGCGATGGGTTGGTGACACCTAAGAGCCCGTAGACAACTTGGAGGTGCTGGCGGTAATAGCTGATTTGTTCAAGGACAACAGGTGCAAGGTAAACATATCGGGAACGATAAGAAACATCACCTTTGTCGGAAATAATTCCAATGCCGAAGTCGAAGTCGATCTCGACTTCCTTCATGGACGGATCATGGATGGCTCTAAATCCTGTCCCAAATGAGATCAACATTGCGGTATAGAGCGCATACAGGTTGTGGCGATGGTTCAGGGTCGATTTGGCCGTTGAGTGCACCGCCGCTTGCAGTTCCCTTGTGATCTTTTTGACCGTACTTTGTGTAGGGCAAAAAGGTGTACCGAGATAATATTCTGAATTGGTGACTTCGTTGAGGTCATATTTTCCGGTTCTGTCTAGACTGTCCAGCAAACGATTGCAGCAGTTACGGTAAGTTGCTTCAAGTTGATGAGACGAAGCCAGGGTGTAATGGATTCGGGTACGTGCGATTTTATCATTTCTTCCAAAGAAAAGCATTGCACTTGGCAAGTCACATTGGTGGGCTTCCGCCATCCGGAACATTAAATAGGAACTGATCCGTCCAAGACTCAATCGCGAGCCGCTGAGCTTGTTTAGCTCACCCAAAATTCTTCGTAAAAGGGAATAAGCATCTTTGAGGCATGTGGCGTCTGTCGGATCAAGGTTGCTGAACAGATATGGTCTTGCCTTTACATACGAAAACATATCTCCGGCTTTGCTTACAGGTCATTAATATTGGCCTCGCTATAAAATCCTCTGTCCATAACCAGTTTGATCTTGTCATACCCAAGCAGATTAATATCAGCCAAGA
>CAINRC010000100.1 GCA_903852495.1 uncultured Geobacteraceae bacterium
CTATCGGTTTGCCCTGGTTGAACCTGTTGCGGATATCCCCGGTCTTGATGCTCCATTCAACAAAGCGACCAAGACCACCCTCATCGGTGATTTCCTTGATGATTGCTACCAGACGACCTTCCAGGGAATCTTTGCGGGAGTCGTCTTTTTCACCGGCTATTGAGAGAATTGAATCTATAAGGATTGATGCGTCAACCGGCAGCAGACTATTCACGAAGAACATCGGCTTGGCTAGGTCCCACAGTCGCCCTGATATACCGTCGATCGGCTCCGGTTCGGTAAATGGTGTGGTGAGGTGTTTTGCTCTGAAAGCGGTGAGCCGTTCTTTCAGTTCAAGACCGAGTTCAGGGCGCGGATTCTCATAGTTGCCGGGACGGTTCGGCATGATGATCGGCAGGCAGCGTGTGTCAAGGATGTTGTGCAACTGCTCATTGCTGGCAAAGATTGTCGGGCCGTAGATTTCGAAATATACCGTATCTTTGAACGGACCCAGATCCGGCTTGAGGACGCGGACGCACTTGGCTCCTTTTTCGGCACGCTGAAGCAGAATGTCGTCACAGCCACCCCGTTCCGCTTTCTTGGATACATCGAGCAGATCAAGGAACAGCGTGCCGCGCAGATTCTGGCTATAGCGGAAAATGGTGGCTTCACGTAGTTCAACCAGATGGATACCCCTGAAGGCAACATAGGTGACTGACTTGCCGGTTCTGCTCTTGCCTCTTTCCGGTACGGCGTAGAAAAGGAGATAGCCGCAATAGTCGATACCAGAGTGATCGTGCAGGTAGGTCAGAAAGATGTAGTGAACGACTATAGCCCATTGCTCATCATCCAGGCCGGAGAAGCGTTTCAGGTAGGTCAGTAAATCATCATAGAGGGCATCATCATTCTGGCTGAAGTAACGCATGACTTCAGTAGCGCGGGGAATGGTGAACGGTAGGTGTATTCTCTCCGGTATGCCGAAGCTCTCCGTTTCGGTGTTGTACTCATGGGCAAAGATAAGTTCATCATCCTTGCGAATTGCGTAGACGAGTTGCCCGTCTTCACCCTGGCAAATATCCACCAGGCCGGGGAAGTAGGCCGAAAGTGCGGAATCGTTGAAAGCGTCCATTAGCGACCACCTCCTGAAACGGTCCCGAGTTGGATAGCTTTTTTGCGACAGGCGGTTTCAAAGTCGCTGGCGTTATTGCGTTTGGTTAGGCGAATTTGTAACTCTTGCAGGGCATCAAGGCGGGTGGTTATACCCAGGATGGCGGCAAAGGAGGAAAGACAGCCGTCTATATGGGAAAGATGCCATTCCGGTGAGGCGGTGCCAGATGTCCCATAATCACGATGTACCTGGCTGTCAGTGCCAGGGGTATCATTCTTGAAGCACTCCTGGACGGCAGACCAGAAAGGATGAATGGTTTTGCGTTCGGCTTTGTTGTTATCCGGAAGGCGGAGGGAGAACCATTTCGTCGTGAGATAGCCCCATAGTCCGGCCTGTTTCTCTTTCAGATCGTCAAGGGAGTTGATACCGAACTGTTTGAGGGCAGGGCGGCGCACCTGGAATTCCACACGCCAAATATCGTCGGTTGATTCACGTTGCCAGAGATCGAGAAACCAGAGCTTGACGCCACCTTGTTTTACCTCGACTCCCTTATTGTACAGACGTAGTTGAATAGGAGACTTGGCATCAGCAGCATAATAGGTTTGTAGCTCATTCTTGTCGAGGAAGAGCTTGCCCTTGTCGTTGCGGGTGACTTTGTGGGAAAGAATGAATTCGTGCGAGAGGCCACCAGGAACATGAAAGTCGGCGCAGAGATCAAGACGACTGATCTGGACACGTTGGATCGTGCCGCCGCCAATTACTTTAAGGTCTTCAGCAATCCAGGACAAGGCGGTTTCAATGCCGTTCTGCCAAAGCACCTTGGCGCTGATGGAGAGATAGACGTTTGGGGATGTTCCAGGTTTGGCAGCTTTACCGATAAAGAGGTTGTATGCGTCAAACTGGAGATGGAAGCGGTAGTTTTCACCCTTGCCACCTGGTTTGAAGACGCAGTTTCTGCCGGAGGGCATGGCGATATATAGACCACCATTTTTCCGGGCTTGTTGTTTCTTCTTGTCGAGGGATTGAAGGCGGCGTTTCCAGTCTGATCCCCAGACGACATATAATCCGAGATCAAGGGAATCAATGCCGCAGAGGAGAAACTGGAATTCTTCAACGAGTGGGGTTGAAGCAGGATGTGTTACAGGTAACATCCTGCTGGAAGATTCTGCTGCGGGTGTGTCTGATAGTAGTAATTCCATAAGTAATCCTTTCCGTATATGTACGGGGTAAGAGATTGCCGATGGCTTGCTACTACGTCGAAACGTTTGGCTGGCTACGAGGCGTCAGTTCTACAGGAGTCACAGACTACCACCAGAGGTGGCAATCTGTGACTCCTATGTGAATGCCGTTTTCATTGTCATTAATCCTTATTGAGCAGGATTCCGCATTTATCAGCGGACGGTCTAACCTTGTACTCGCGCTTTTCGCCATTCATTCCCTTGTAGATTATCGTCAATGGAACTTGGAGATAGTCGAGAACAATTACGCGGTTGCTTTTCATGTTAATCACCTCCTTTCATAGTATTTGGCATTCTATTGAGAACAAATTACTCTTGTATGATAATTCATCGGTTCAGTGACCCCGGCCTCTTTTTCAATTTCACGAAGATGCTTTTCAGTAAGTGCTCGAAAAGTTGCACCGCTACCCACATCTTCACAGAGTATATCTCCGGTCTCTGGGTCTTGATCCACTTCACGACCTGGGACCAGAGGGAATTCAGTTTCCAGCTGGTCTAGGGATGTTGTTAATAGATCACCAATTATTTCGGTTTTGGTCTTTTTCGGGTACATTTCGCATAATGCAGAAATCTTTGCAGAAACCAACATAGGCAAACGGATTGAGAACTGTTTCGGTGCGAGTCGTGGCGGTTCAGGTGCTCCCCAAATAGTAATTAGGTCTTTTGTTTTCATAAGTAATTCCCCCTTGTGAATGTTATATAAAACTTCAATAGGTTTTGTCAACACTTTATTTAAAACTTTATTTAAAACCCGCAAAAAATATTATAAAAAGAGTTTGGGTAGACCGCTTCAGTCAGTCAGCGCAAAAGGACGCGCCGTCTAACTTCCGCCAAGATAGATTCAAGGGATAACGGCAACTCATATCACACCACGCTTCATTCCACGGCGTTTCACTCTGTTCCGTTACGGTGGCGTCATATTCGCTTGAGGCAGGGAAAGGAGCATCACACATCACGCAAGAAGGCCGCGTCATGTATGACAGAGGCAAGGGCGTTAGTTTTATACGTTCGGAAACGTATACGCATGAATAAGAATTTCCGTCCGAGCATGGTCAATTTCACGGACAATGGCTTGTTCGCAACCGCCGTCCGGTGAGAAATAAGGTTCAACGGTTCCGGTTGCAGTAATAGCATTTGCTTGCGATGCCAGAGAGATTGTAAGGAGAATTACCCAGAGAAGTTGCTTCATATTATTGATAAGCCCTGATTCATAATTTTGCAGATTTAGGTGTTTATATTCGCTGGCATAAGGACGGTCAAGGAATTGTCTAATGTTTATGTAATGGTCTTTCTGATTTTTAACTGCACACCGAAACTGCCGTCCGCAGTAAAAACAGAATCATCAGGTATTTCGACACCTTGACACCACCGCTTATTTGGCCGTTGTAGCCTATTGAAAATAGTGCTACAAACTACTCTTTTATCTCCAAATTTCCTATAAAAACCAAAGCCCAAATGAAACCAAAATTTACATTTATTGACCTGTTCGCCGGTATCGGCGGAATACGGAAGGGGTTCGAGTCGCAGGGTGGAAAGTGCATTTTCACCTGTGAGTGGGACAGCTACGCACAGAAAACCTACAAGGCGAACTTCCCGGATGACCACGAAATAACCGGGGATATTAATGAAATTGTCGGTGAAGTGCGCCAGCATATCCCGAAATCGCCGGACGTGCTTCTTGCCGGATTTCCTTGCCAGCCATTTTCAATAGCCGGGGTATCCAAAAAGAACGCTTTGGGCAGACCACACGGGTTTGAATGCAAGACCCAAGGAAACCTGTTCTTCCATATCGCTACAATTCTGGAAGAATTACGGCCACCAGCTTTCCTTCTGGAAAACGTGAAGAATCTTGAACGCCACGACAAGGGTAATACGTTCAAGGTCATTATGGATATCCTCGAAAAAGACCTTGGCTACAAGGTCAAATACAAGGTTATCGACGCCAAAGGATTTGTTCCACAACACAGAGAGCGTGTGTTTATCGTCGGTTTTGATGGCGATACCGACTTTACTTTTGACGACTTCAACCACCCAGACCCGAAGGCAAAGACTTTGAAAGACATTTTGCTTCCGATAAAAGAAGTGGATAAGAAATACATTTTGACCGACCACCTTTGGGCATACCTGCAGGCTTATGCTGCCAAGCATAAGGCCGCAGGTAATGGCTTCGGATTCGGTCTGGTCGGAAAGAACGATACAGCACGAACACTATCCGCCCGATACTACAAGGACGGCAGTGAAATCCTTATCGACATGGGTAAGAACAAAACCCCGCGTAGGCTTACTACGAGAGAGTGCGCCCGGTTAATGGGGTTTGATAAAATAAGTACAAATCTCTACGCCAATGGTAAAAAGGCAGGTGCTTTAAAACAAATTAAAAATCGCCTCACTGAGCAGGACAGAGAACTTGCTGATCTTGAGGACGAACTTTATAAAGGATTTA
>CAINRC010000101.1 GCA_903852495.1 uncultured Geobacteraceae bacterium
ATGTCAAGAAAAAAATGCAGACTGGCGGCGATTTTTTAACTTTTTATATTCAAAGAACACTGCAATAACCTAACCGGACAACGCTGATTTCAGGTAGAAGTTCACTCACTGCCTTGCGTGCAGAAACATTCAGTGTTCTCTTGCCGCTGGAGTTGATGTAGAAAAATTCATTGTCCTTCTCAACAAGCGCCAGTCCTTCGGAGGAAAAGTCTGTAGCGCTCGCATAGCCAGGCTGGATCTGGGGTTTATCGTTCTTTGTGATATAACCCCAGCGCCCGTTTTTGTTGAAAGCTGCCACCTTCTCCGAGAAATTGCCCAGCCCGCCGTACTGCGGATTGATGGTAAACTTTCCGTCAGAGTTGATGAACCCCCAATTGCCGTCTATTTTCACTGCAGCCAGTTCTTCGCGGAATTCAAAGGCCGTGTCAAATTGCGGCTCAACGGCAACCTTACCGTTCTTCCTGATATAGCCCCAACTATTCTCCAACTTGACCGGTGCAATACCGTTCTTGAACGAACCTGTATCAGAAAAACGGGGTTCAATAACATAGCGGCCCTTAGTGTCAATGTACCCCCATTTTTGCTTTATCCGTACTGCTGCCACCCCCTCATGAAACTCTCTTGCTTCGTCATACTGCATAGCGATTATATTTTTGCCGGAAACATCTATATATCCCCAGCTTTCCTGCCCTTTCACGGCGATAAGCCCTTCAGACAGATCTCCCATACCCTCTTCAAATCGAGGATTGATAACATATTTATTTTTCTTGTCAATTAGCCCCCATTTTTTCTCAAGCCTGACAGCCGCATGCCCTTCGTGATAACTTCGTACCGTAGAATAAACCGGATCGATGACCTGTTTGCCGGCAGTATCAATAAAGCCCCATTTCCCATCGATATTGATTCCTGCCACGCCTTCGGAGAAGGGCAGGAGTTGTTCTGCAACGGAGCGTTTTTCCTCAGCGGCATATGCAGGCCGGTTCACGCCTAACTGTGCCACCATAAGCAAGGTGATGCATAACCAAAATTTTAAAACCCATTTCATGGCAATCTCCTTTTTTTCGTGGGTGGTATCAAAAAAAGAAACATGAGTCAGTCTCGCCTACTTTTCTGGTTTCCAGTGAGCACTGGCTTTAATGCTACAAGATTTAAGCATCTGCAACGTCGCATCAGGTGGAGATACCATAAAAACATCCGCAGATTAGTTAGTTATGTTTAGAATACCGCATCCATTGCGAAATTTGTACAATTTTTTGGGTCAACCAAACTCCTCGCCTCTACTGGAACTTTCCGGAAGTCTGTGGTCGACATATAATGGTTCAGCCAATAACAAAAGTACATACAAGCCAACCTCATTTTTTTAAGTGGCGTTCCACTGAACGATCTCTGGCCATAACATTCCAAAAATATTCAATGTTAACAACAGTATATAATAATAACTCACAATAAAAGCATGCTTTAACAGCGTGTTGTCTGCTTGTTGTATAGCTGTTAACCCATTGAAATCTTTATTGACTTGTGCGTCAAAGAATATTAGCATGCAATTAGTTTTTCCTCGCATAATAAAACAAGGATCTTTCTGATTAGTACTGATCTTCTGCTGTTCAAGTTCTCCCCCTTCAAGGGGGAGGGAGATATGATGTGGCGGGAGATCAGTACTAATCAGAAGAATCTTTGCTATTTCAATGCCACGTATTGCTTAATAACTCCTATGTCGGTTTTTTGTAGGAAGGTCCATATTGCAACAATACGAAGCTCTTTCTGTGGAGCATTTTATAGGTAATAAAAGTAGGTGAAAAGTGGGAAATGCGGGAGGAGGGATAATGACAGTAAACTCGGGTAAACAGGCCATGGCGATCATCCTGCTGCTGACGTTGCAGGCCGGAGCGGCAAGGGGCGATGAAGTGAAACCGGTGACATTGACCGACTGTATCGGCATTGCACTGCGTGAAAACCGGACGATCAGAAACGCCTATCTCAGCCGGGTTGCGCAAAAGTACGACCTGCGTGTGGCCGAAGATAAATTTACCCCCAAAGCGCAGTTAACCCCGTATGTCACCGGCAGCGGCGGCACCGGCTCCACCCCCTCAAACGCGGTAACCGACATCTCCGGCACAATTACCCAGAAGCTCCCCACCGGAGCATCCATCAACCTCAGCGCTCAACAAGATATAACCAGCACCGAACGGGTGCGCCCGGCCCGCTCATTCGGATGGAACGCCACATTGACCCAGCCGCTGTTGAAAGGCGGCGGAATCGATGTCAACACCGCTTCAGTCACCACCGCACGGATAAGCGAACAGAGCAACATCCTCTCCCTGAAATCCACCCTCATGTCCACCCTCTCCTCGGTGGTGACAAGCTACCGCTCGTATATTCAAGCGATCAGAGCGCTGGAGATAAGCAGGCAATCGCTGGAGAGGAGCAAGGATCTGGTGGGCACTAACCGGGAACTGATTGCCGCCGGTCGCATGGCAGCTATCGAGATGATCCAGTCCGAGGCGAGCGTTGCCCAGAACGAATATAATCTGTTAACAGCGGAAAACTCTGTTGATGCGGCGCGCCTGGCCCTGACTAAAATCATGGACATCGATAAAAACACCAAACTACGCCCCATTGAAGCGAAGGAAATCCCGCCCGTGCCGTTTAATCTGGAAGAGGGGAAAAAGCTGGCATTTGAAAACCGGCCCGACTTCCTCACGTCCCTGCTCAGCTATGAAAGTTCCAAAATACAGCTGGCCGTAACCAAAAACAGCACCCTCTGGGATCTCTCCCTAACTGGCGGATACAGTAACAGCTATACCCGTGAAGGGGCTGCGGGGAGCGAGACTAATAGCGGTGCCTGGAATACCGGCTTTAAACTGAACATTCCCATTGGTGATCTGTCCATCGAACAGGGGTACATTTCCGCAAAAATTGCTCTGCAAAAGATGGAAAATGATCTGGGCAGACAGCGGGAAAACATTGAAATCGAAGTGCAGGATGGCCTGCGCAACGCCGAAATGAACCTGCGCCAGATCAAACTGGCCACCCAATCGAGAGTCCTGACAGAAAAAAAGGTTGAAATCGAGACGGAAAAACTGAAGGCCGGTCGTTCCACCAACTTCCAGCTGGTCAGTTTTCAAAATGATCTGGTTAATTCCCAGAACAGTGAACTGGGGGCGATTATCAACTATCTGAACGCCCTGACGGCACTGGAGAGCACCGTGGGGATAACGCTGGATCGCTGGGGTGTACAACTTGAGGAGAGAAAGTTAACGGGAGCGTTATGAAACAACACAACATTATTGCAGAACGCATATTGAACGACATGACCGACGGCGTTATTACCGTGGATATGCAGGGGAAGATCATCACCCTTAACGCCGCAGCGGAGAGGATTCTGGGCATCCGGGCCGAGGAGGTCGATTCGCACGGATTCGGGGAGATTTTCCTGGAGATGGACGGAGCGGACGAATTCTGTCAGGCCATCCTGGACGCGGTGTACGAATCCTCGGTCAGCCATAACCGTATTGTGCCGTTCTGCAACAACGGGCAGCAGATGGCTCTGGTTCTCACCACCACCTTTCTGAAGACGACAGATGCTGACGGTGGAAAGCTCGGTGTCATCGGCGTATTCAGCGATATCAGCGAGTTGCAGAAACTGCAGGAGGCGGAAGCCCGGCACGCTGAAGAGCTGAAAATCAAGCACCGCGAGTTGCAGGATGCCTACCTGAAAACCGAGCAGGGCAACCAGCAGCTGCAGGCGGCGCTCAAAAAAGTCCAGGTCATCAGGATCACCGCCACCGCTTTTACCATCATCCTCTTCCTGGGGATCGGCCTGTATGTCTGGAACCGGAAACCGGCCGCCTTCACCCAGCGCCCGTCAGCCCCGCCAACAGACCAGATGACGGCCAAAACAAGCGTAACCGTTACGCCGCAACCGGTCACATCCGGTATCGCCCTGGCCGGTAAACTGCAGCCGTTGCAGATGGTCAATGTCACCAGCCCGTTAACCGGCAAGGTGGCACAGATCATGGTTCGTTACGGCGACGTGGTAACGGCGGGTCAGTCGCTGCTGGGCATGGACATCGGTGAAGCGCGCATCAAGCAGCGCGAAGCGGAGGCTGCCTATATCAAGGCGGTTGCCAACTATCGCCAGATTGAAAAATGGACCGGAGGGAGCGAAGTGACCCGGGCTAACCGTTCGCTGGCCAAGGCCAAAATGTCCCTGGAAAACCAGAAAAAGACCCTGGAGGAAACGGAGCGTCTGTACAAAAAAGGGATCATCGCGACCACGGAATATGATTCGGCCAGACATCAGTACGTCAACCAGCAGATGGACTACCAGAGTGCCGAGGATGAACTGAAAGCGGCAGTGGATAAGGGCAACCCGCAAAACCTGAAAGTGGCGCGCTACGAAATGGACAACGCCGAAACCCGCCTGAAACAGATCGAAAAAGAGATCGCCGCCGCAGTGGTTGTATCCCCGGTCTCCGGCATCGTCATGAAGCCGAGCGGCGGCGGCCAGACCAAGGATGCGAAAACCGTGGAGCGGGGCGGCTCGTTCCAGACGGGGGAACTGATGCTGGCCATCGGTGACCTGTCCGGTTTTTCCGTCGCCTGCAAGCTGGACGAAGTGGACGTCACCAGAGTTAAAAACGGCCAGAAGGTCAAGGTCAGCGGCGATGCCTTTCCGGGCGAGCAGATGAACGGCGTTATCGGGAGCATCTCTTCCCAGGCGGAGGATGGTGACAGCAGCGGCAGAGGTTCTTCCTCGACCTTCAGCGTCCGGGTGGTTATCGACAGTGTCAGCGCCGAAATCAGAAAGCGGATCATGGTCGGGATGACCGCCAATCTGGAAATCGTGGTCTACGAAAAAGCGGATGCCCTCATGGTGCCAATCTCTGCGGTAACCTCCGAACAGGGGAAGCACTTTGTCAGCAGAAAAAAAGCGGGGACTCCGGCGGCGGTGGAAAAGGTTGAGGTAACCACCGGCTACACGACCCAGGATGCGGTTGAAATCGTCAAGGGGGTGAAAGCGGGTGACGTTCTGGAGTTTGCGGCCCCTGCACCGCCTGCCGGCCCATCCGGCAAGAACGGGAAAAAATAATGCTGATACTTCGCGATATTCGAAAATCCTACCGCATCGGCCCCACGGAAGTTGATGTCCTGAAAGGGGTTGACCTGGATATACACAAAGGGGAGCTGACCTCCATCATGGGGCCGTCCGGCTGCGGCAAATCGACCCTGATGAACATTATCGGCCTGTTGGACCGCCCCACCTCCGGCCGCTTTCAACTGGACGGTGCCGACGTCAGCTACTCTAATGACGATGCCCTGTCGGAAATCCGCAACCGGCGCATCGGTTTTGTCTTCCAGCAATACTTCCTTCTTTCGCGTCTCAGTGCCATCGAAAATGTCGAACTGCCGCTGATTTATCGCGGTGATCGACAGGGTTTCACCCGTGAGCGAAGCATGGAACTGCTGCGGCGGGTCGGCATGGCGGACCGTGCCGGGCACAGGCCGAGCGAACTTTCCGGCGGTCAGCAGCAGCGGGTAGCCATTGCCCGCGCCCTGGTAGGCGCCCCTTCGCTGATACTGGCGGATGAACCGACCGGTGCTCTGGACACCAAGGTTGGGGGCGAAATCATGGAGCTGTTTCATACACTGAACCGTGAAGACGGTATAACGATAGTCATCATTACCCACGACCCGGGCATCGCCCGCCAGTGCGGCAGTGTGGCTGTCATGAATGACGGGGTGATCGTCAAATGATTCTAGCCACCAACCTGAAAGAGGCGGCCCGCAGTCTGCTTTCCTCCAAGCAGCGCACCATTCTGGCCCTGATCGGAATCGTAATCGGCATCGGGTCGGTTATCGCCATGGTCTCAGTCGGCAAGATCGTCCAGGAGGAGTCCCTGCGCCAGTTCAAGGAGATGGGCACCGACATCCTGACTATAGAAAAAGAATTTGGCGATTCTTCCGGGCAATCGGGGAAAAAAAGTAAAACAGCGCAGATAAAACTTGCCGACGTCGTCGCCATGCCGGGTGCCTGTCCCGGCATGGCCGATGTGGCACCGCTGGTCCGGGGGAACGGCCAGGCCGCCTATAACGGCAAAAAACTGGATCAGGCCTCCCTGCTGGGGGTGACGGAATCATTTTTAGCCATCAACAAAATGACCATCAGCCAGGGGCGCTTTCTCACCGATATGGACGCCCAGAGCAGGTACTGCGTGGTCGGCAGCAAGGTGGCGAAGGACTTGCAGCGCCTGGGAGCACGTCAGGTCATCGGTGAGCAGATCAGGGCCGGCGACAACATCTTTACCATTATCGGCGTAACGGCAGAAGTACTGGAAAGTGGGATGCGCCGGTTCCAGCCCAACGAATCCATCTATCTGCATTTGACCACCGCGCTGCGGCTCTCCAGCGAAAGTAGCAACGGTATAACTACCATCACGGCCCGTGTCAGCGCCGGAACCAGTAACACCACTGCCCGAGATCAGGTTCTGGCCTATTTTGCCGCCCCGGCTCGCGGGCAGGCGGTACGGGTCAGCAGCCCGGAAGAGATCATCGCCCAGATGGAAAAGCAGATGCAGATGTTTACCCTGCTTCTGGGGGCCATCGGCAGCATCTCCCTGATTGTCGGCGGGGTCGGCGTTATGAATGTCATGCTGGTTTCGGTCACGGAGCGGCGGCGGGAGATCGGCATCCGCCGTGCCCTGGGGGCCAAACGGGGCGATATCCGCGGGCAGTTCCTGATCGAGTCGGTAATCCTATCGCTGCTCGGCGGTCTGTTCGGCATCCTGTTCGGCATCGGCGCCTCACGCCTCATCGCCCACTTTGCCCACTGGCAGTTCCTTCTTTCCGGCGGTGCCATCCTGCTGGGGGTGGGGGTCTCCAACGCCGTGGGAATTTTCTTTGGCTATTACCCGGCCCGGCAGGCGTCGCTTTTGGACCCGATTGTGGCGTTGAAGTCGGATTGAGGTGGGGCTGCCAACGCAGTTGGCGGCAGTGGACGGAAGTTGGCGGTGTGTTTTTGTAAGCTGTTGATTTAATTTATGAAAATATCTGGCATGCATGATGCTAACTGTATAAGTGCAGGAAGAGAAAATGGTGGTTGGTAGCTGGTTGAAAGAAGGTTTTAACTCCCCCTCCTGTTTTCAAGGAGGGGGTCGGGGGGTGGTAAGATTATGAAGCTTGTTTTTCCCCGCAGATTGCTTGCAGTTCAAACCAACCCCCCTCAATCCCCCCTTAACAGGGGGGAGGTTTAAAGGCCCTCCCCTGATAAGGGGAGCGGGGAGGGGTTGCAGAAAAAGGCCACCACCCCCGGCCCCTCCTTGGCAAGGAGGGGAGCTGAGAGCTGGGGAAGCAGACCGGAAGTACAGATAA
>CAINRC010000102.1 GCA_903852495.1 uncultured Geobacteraceae bacterium
GAAACAGAACAAAGACACTTTAATTGGCAAAACGGAAGGTATTGACCGTTCGAGTTCTCCAGATGGTGGAAAATTGAAGGGAGGGTCAATTCAGTCAAGATTTCAAGTCCGACAGACTCCTAGACCCTACCATTGCCTGGGAAACTCTCGCCATTCACAATTTCTCACAATTTCTCTCGTTCAACGGAGGAACAACGCAAAACAGCCACGTTTACTTTTTACACGGAGAGGGAAATTGTTGCCGGTGCTCAGTTTCCAGCCGGGGTGTCCGGATGGAAACTGAGCATATATGGGTGGATTTTGTTTCTGCAGGGAAGAAAATTAGGAGAAAATCAGTTATGCGGCTGTTTTCCGGGAGGTTTTACCGCCCATACGTTCAAAATGGAGGAGCCGTCTCCGGCAGTTTTGTGGTATCTATACCTTCACACAGTTCGTTGCTTACCGTCAGGTTACCCTGATCATCAGTCTTCACAGTCCAGACCGTGTCGTAGTCGTCTCCCGGCCACGGGATCACGGGACCGCTAACGCCATAGCTGTCAATAAGTGCTTTTATCATCGGGTTAATTCGTTGGGACTCCCACCCCAGCAGCAGGGTTTTATTGGAAAATCTGGGGTCGGTAAAGAAATAATCACTGGTACGTTTCGCTGCGTTAGCATCAAATATTTGGAATTCAGAAACCAGGTAATAGGGCAATCTATTGGCGATGGCGTAGGGGAAAACCGTTAATGAGGGCCTGACGTAAGAGAAGTTGAAAGAGCCTCTAAACCATTGCGAAGGGTCGATGGAATACACCATGTCAGGCCGTATTTTCCCTAACAGAGCACTGGGGAGATCCAGAGCACGCCATTGCCCGGCAGCCACAAAATTGCCGTTTTCGAATATGAAATTCGGATCTGGATGCGCCTCTGCATGCCGGACAATGTAAACTGTCTGGTTTTTATTGATAGTTGCCGGGACGACAGCGCCACCAACCCCACCGATCCGTGAAATGTTTACCGAGCCTTGCTTCAAGTAGGTGCAGGCAGTACCTGAAGCCGGCGAAGACAGCCACGGGTAGGTGCTTGCCGGGTTCAGATTGCTGTTGTAGGTAACCAGACTGGCACTTCCGGACGGCGGGATCGACAGTGCATAAACCTGGTTCAGATCCTTGTTTTCCACCGGAATAGCCAGGTTATAGCCTTTTTGACTGTTGATTGCAGCCAGCAGGGCGCTGACGGTCTCCCAGGGGGCAGAGAACACATAATACCCCGGTTTTTTTCTATTGATGATGCCGGATACCAGCACATCGTTGTTACCGCCACTGTTTTTAAAATCCAGCCCGGAGCAATCAGGGCAGTATGCAGTGGGCACGGCAACTCCGTCTGGCACGGCCCCATTAGCGTAAGCCGCTTCGATTGGGTAACTGTTGGCGGTATAATACGTTGAACTGAATTTATCAAGGAGCATAGTGTACTGGTTGAGAAGGGCAAACTGCTGAATATAGCCAATTGCCGTCATGTCAGGGACATCAGTAAACTTGTTTCCGTTTTGCAGATGGGTCATGGGTGCCAGCGTATAAATCGCGGTGACGTTCTTTGCTCCCAGCACCTGCTGTTTCAGGTACGAGGCCATGAGGAGTGACCGCCGCAGCCCCTGACTGGTCAGGTTTGCCGTATCAGGATCCACATCCCCGGCCGCTTGATACTTCAGATCCGGGCTGGAGACGAAGATCAGGTTGATGTTGTCTGAGCTCAGTGAGGATGATGAATTCAGACTCGAACTGGCACCGCATCCTGCGAACAGCGTCACGGTGAGAACCAGAAGCAGAGATCGTACAACTGAAATTATATGCATTGTCAAAACCTCCCTGAATAACTCTGACAACTTACTTTGGTGCGCTTGTTTTCACCTGCTTTACGGCACCCTTCAAAGACAGCTCATAACGGGCCAGCAGCTCTTTACGGTTCTGGCGCAAATCCATTCCGCTCCGCACTACCGGATACGGTTTGTTACCCATCAACCCCTTCCACAAGATGCGGTTGTAGGCAGCAAAATCGAACTGGTCTTCCGTTGTAAAGTCCATCCCCTTTGTGACCCGTGCCCAGTACTTCGCATCATGAGTCGATTTCGGCACATTCCGGCCAGCCACCTTATTGGCTGTTTTATCGAGAAACGGCGGCAGTGTTGTACCGTTAAGGATTTGCGCGGGAACAGCAGTAAAGCTCCACGGGTTCGGCGTCGTTGTAAAAATATCGGCCATTGGCCGTGCAAGCGCATCGTTCAGATTCATCGGCGGCAAGCCGAGAACATCTTCAATCGTGCGCAGGAAATTAACCGTATTATATTGGGACGAAATCACCACACCCTGCTTCACATAGGCACCTGCCACGAACGCAATGGTACGATGTGAATCCATGTGGTCACCGCCATCCTGCGCATCGTCTTCAATGACAAAGATCAGGGTGTTATCTTTGTAACGGGGGCTTTTTGAGATTTTCTCAACGAGCAGACCAAGCGCATAATCGTTATCGGCCTGCTGCACTTCCGGAGTATTTACGCCGTCAATGGCAGTAGCAAAGTTTCCGGTGTGATCGTGCATGAAGCGAACGAGGCTGAGTGTAGGAAGATCCCCCGATATTTCATAGCCATCAAACTCCCTTTCCCACTCCTTGAAACGGTAATAATCCGGAAATGCATTATCGAAACCGCGGAAGTACTTGTCGGTATTCGGGGCAAGGGCAACATTGGTGGCGAATGCCACTACCTTTTTGATCGAGTACGGGTCACGCTCCAGAGGAATGCTGTATGTGTTACCCTGGGCATACAGGGTGCAATCCAGAAAGAAGCCGTAGTTGCGAACCGTGAGTCCTTTCCTCAAAGCGGTGTCCCATATATACCCTTTTCCTACTTCATTCGCTGCACTGTTCGGCCCATCCGGTGCAGACACGTCAGTGTGACCCGCTAAAATATCGGGATCGGCCGGTGTAAGAGGATTGGCCGTCTGGCGCGTAGTATCGGAGTAGCCAATATTTGGCAGGGCAACATTGATACTGCGATTCGTACCCTCGCTGTCAAGGCTGAGGCCGCGCGCCGCGTATGTCACCGGGAACTGGCGCTCGATGACATCAGGGGCTCGGGCCGAAGTCGTCCAGGGCCAGCCGTCATTGCTGGTTTCAGAGGTGGCAAAGAAATTATCGAGCGTGACGAACTGCCGCGCCAACTGGTGCTGATTCGGTGTGTACCGTTTACCGAATTCAGCCAGATCGGGATCGCCATTACCGACTTCCAGATCGCCTAGAACCTGATCATAGGTGCGGTTTTCCTTGATGATGAAGATAACATGCTTAACTTTTTCGTGCACGGCCGCCATGACCGCGATGTCCCTGGCGCTGTCCGTGTAGGAGAAGCGGTTGTTGGTTGCCACCTGGGTTGTCAGCGTTGTCAGTTGGGCTGAAGTGGGGCGCGGGAAACTCTGGAGTCCGGCTTTTATCAACTGGGGGTTATACTGATTTGCTAAAAAACCACTGGTATGGGTGGCAGGTCCGTAACTGTAGCGGAAGTCAGGATTCGCTCCGGTTGCCGACTTGCCGTTTATCACGTACACCCAACTGCCATCGCCGCTGAAGCTGACCGAGTTCGGGTACCACCCGGTCGGAATGAGACCGACCACCAGCCCTCTTGTTTTTGTATCGTCCAGATCCACCACCGCAACACAGTTCAGATTGCCGTTCGTCACGTAGAGCTGTTTCTCATCAGGTGAAAGGGTCACGCTGTTGGAGTTCGCACCGGTGCGCGTCACGTTGATGCTGGAGCCACTGTCCGTATAGCTTGCCACACCGGGCAATACCGATGCGGGAGCGATTACCGGAATAGTTCCGACGACCACATTATCGCTGGTTCTGATTACGTCAATCGTATCCGTCTGGTCTTCGACGACGTACAGAAGTGACTGATCCCGGTTCAGTGTCATCTTGTTCGGCTGGCCCTTTACCGGGATCCGCGATGTGACCGCTGGGTCTCCGTTCAGGTTTACGACAACGATCTCGCGGTCGCGAATACTTGATATGTATGCTGTCGCAGTGCCATCTTTTTCCGTACCTTTAACAGCCACCCAAAACGGATATTCTCCACCCGGCACACCGCTGGTTCCACCGCTCTTGCCAGGACGCAGGTCACGATCGATCCCCGCCGACCAGTTGTTCAAGCCCCCCTTGAACACCGTTATCGAGTCGTTGTAGTAGTTCGCCACCACCAGCGTCTTGCCATCGCTGGAAACAGCCAGCCCGGCGGCGCAGGGTTTCACGCCGACCTGAAGGTTGACGCCGAGGGTAGAATCACCACTGCCGGGAAGGCCAACACCCTCAGTCCTTTTTTTACCGGTTGCCGGGACTATGTACGCAAGTGGATTCGCAGCCTCCCCCCACGTGCCGTCGGCAATCCGGGTGAAGACGTGGATATTGTCATCGACGCCGCCGGCCACGTAAAACGCCTTACCCGATGGATCAAAAACGATGCCGTTATAGGTATTGGGGACTTGCAAAACCTGCTTCTTGATTGGCGTGTGTGTTGAAATGTCGTAGACGAATACGTACTCGTTGGAGTATGGCGTGTACCATGGATAGGGAGAACTGGGGGTGGAGGTGTAGATGCGGTTGTACCCGCTCGTCAGTACCAGCAGGGTTTTTTGATCCGGGCTCACCACGGTGGTGACCGCCTGCCCGGCCAGCCAGTCCGGTTTACCCGGTAAATCGGGATTCAGATTTTCGAACCGGGAGTACGGAGGGGCCAGAGGCGTGATCTTTTGGTTCATATTCGGCAGGAACTGGGATGAATCCCCAGGACTGCCTCCTCCGCTACTACACCCGCAGACAAACAGGAACACCAGTGCAAGAGAACGGAATGGCCGTGTAATGCATTGCATTTGAACCTCCAGTTTCAGCTGTATGGGCATCCACTTGACTACAGTTGCTGACGGTTGTCAAGACTGAATAGTATGGGGTTATGCTTGGCGTAACTATCAGGCGGGAAGGGCAGGATTTGTTCAGGCGACAAGAGCCTCTGCCTGCATACAGACAGTGCCGTTGGCAAGCAGAGCGAAAAGGGTGATGCGCTTGTCCTGGATAGTGGCGTGAAGAGTGATGGTGTCACCGAGTAAGGCAGGGGAGAGTCCCCGGTAACTGAAGTCGCGCAATTCTGCACCGCACAGATCTTGGGCATAACCGGCCAGCATAGTTGCGTTCAACGGGCCGTGAATAACCAGGTTTTGATAGCCTTCCTGCTCCCGGCAATAGTCCACATCGTAGTGAATGCGGTGCCCATTGAAGGTCAGCGCCGAATACCGAAATAACAAGGTTGAATCCGGGGTGTAACTCGTGGTGCAGTGCGCAACGGGTACAATGGTGGAAAGGGCATCATTTTTACCGGATGCAGTAGAATTTTTGTAGACGATGTCCTGCTCCTCACGGATCAGCGTCTCGCCCTGCAAAGATTTCAGTTCGTGATGCACGGTCACAAAAACCAGGTCACCCGAGCGCCCCTGTTTGTGGTCCACCGTAAGAATGCTCGACTCCTTACGCACCATTGAACCGATACGTACCGGCGTAACGAAGGATACACGTCCACCGGCCCACATACGATTGGAAAGCGGCACCGGCGGCATAAAACCGCCGCGTGCCGGGTGACCATCGTAACCGAGCTCACGTGCAGGAACTCCTTCCAGAAAATATATCCAGTGCCATAACGGCGGCAGGATCTCGCCATCGCTTATTTTATCTGCCGCCGAATAATTGATGGCCGCAGCCATCAGACAGGCATGACGACGCGAAATCAGATCCTCATCAATTCGTGCGGTACCAACCCAGGTGCGGAGATATTTCAGGTCAATTAAGCTCATGGGTCTCTCCTCAAGAAGTCACGGACGGGCATCACGCCTTCTTGACAAACTCCGATTTCAGCTGCATCGCTCCGATGCCGTCGATTTTGCAGTCGATATCATGTTCACCGGCAACGATGCGGATATTCTTCACCTTGGTGCCGACCTTGACCACCAGCGATGAGCCCTTGACCTTCAAATCTTTGATAACCGTCAGTGAATCGCCATCTTTGAGTTCCGTACCAAAGGCATCGCGAACAACCGTGTCGGTGACAGCACTTTCCGCCGCCTGTGGCCATTCATGGGCACACTCCGGGCAGACATACAACTCTCCGTCTTCATAGGTATATTCTGAACTGCAGGACGGGCATTTTGGCAGATCGGCCATGATGGTGCTCCTTGTTTCACTTCAGTGTAAACTAGTACGCTGTAACATTTAAACTTTCGCAGTGTTGTCCTACCAGTCTTTGCTGTTAGCTTCCCCTCCCTTGACGGGAGGGGGAACTTTTAAATGTTACAGGGTACTAGAGGGAAGTCGCTTTAATATTTGTACCGTATCTCAAACTTCCCCAGTTGGTTGGTCTGCCCCACCCCATCCACCAGATTCAGGTTAGTAACTTTTTCGATACCGTATCCCAACTGGGCATCAAGGACCGCAGAGACCGGCAGATTCCAGAAAATCCGGCCGGCGTGCTTCCGTTCGATAGACTGCCCCGGAATACGGTCTGCCATACCACGGTTGGTGTAGATATATTCCAGTGCCAGATTGTTGCGGGCACTGAACCAGTGGCTGTAGCGGGAGAAGAAGTCCTGCGTCGCTCCCCCCTGGGAATGACCAATAGGCATATTCTTGTAAATGTAGCCATTGGGAAAGGTGCCGTGAGTGTAAAGGATCTGGTTCCCCTGGAAAAACTCAAAACGAAAGTCATTGCGACCGTCATCGGTCAAACGGGGCAGATAAAAACCGGCGACGTAACTTTCTACAATCGGCCAGAACAGAGCCGTATCCTCACCGGAAAACTCACCATACAGCTCCGTATTGCGCAGCCAGGGGATGCGGTAGCGAAGCTCGATTCCGGCCAGCCCGTTGGAGTTGTCAGCATTGGTGCCGCCGATCAGTCCGCGCAGGGTGTCGCCAAGGCTGTTGTTCACCCCCGGCCCCCCGACCTGCCGTCCCAGATTGAACCCGACCTCCAGACCGGCGGTCGGCTTGACCGACAGTTTCATCGCATAAAACCAGGGCTGCCGCTCCGCTCCATTAACGATTGTGCTGTCAAAGCGGGACGCTATCAGGGAGTATTTCACCGCACCGATATACTTCACCTCAATCGGCTCGGGACTGGACAACTTCACCAGGGTAAAGTTTTCAGCGTTGTTAGTCAGCGTTACCGCACCCCGATACCCGAGACCGAGCCAGTTTTCATCCTTGCCCGCTTCAAGTTCAATCCCGCCCCCTCCCAGCTTTACATAGCCCCGGTTCAGGCGGATTCGCGTATCAGCACCATACGTCTGCAGCGACGGTTCAAATAGTGCAACGGCCTGGTCACTCCAGTACCATTCCGACCCCCAGCGCACTTCACCGTTATGCCCTTGACTGAGAATCGTGCCGTTGTTGTTTTCCAGCAGCGGCGTCCCTTCGCCTCCCCTCTGCATTGCTGTTGCATCAGGCGGGTTTTTCGGTCGAAGTCCGGAACCGATACCAAAGACGCCATCATCCCCCGGATCATGCACCGGGCGCTGATAATTGCGGGGTGCGCCATCCAGCCAGGCATAGCGGAAGCGCAACGATGACACCGGGGTGAAGTCAAGTACCGGCGGTTTTTTATCCGGATTATCCAGAAGGGCAGTTTCGCGTGGAATCAGCGCACGGATCTGCCCGATCAGCTCTGTGCCAAACCGGTCGGAGGCACCATTTCCCCCGCCAAGATTCTGTTCCGCCTCCCTCAGCAGTCGCGCCGCTTCGGCCTTGCTGAACGGCTTTATTCCCTTGATATCGCTGGTGATCAGACCAAACCCGGCCAGCTTGTCCAGATAAAGATACACCGGGCTGTCAAGCGGGATATTAGCGGAGGATGCCGCCCAGAGAGGTGTCGCGGTGTGGAGAAGCAGGATTAGCAAAAGGCTGGCTAGTACGCGGCATTGGGTTTTGAATCCCGGGGTGTTGTTTTTCATGGGTCACCAGAGTGGAGTTGCTATTCAGGGGTTAGATACGGGGAAAACCACGTCCTGGTTTCGTCCGTGGGTAATGTAGTCCTTCATTTGCCGTTCGGCGTCGGGGTATATTCCGGAACAACTGCCTGCAGTAGAGTCAGCAGAGTGGCGGTGTCGTTCTCTCTGGCAGCGCATACCAACCGCTGCAGCAGGTGGAGAAGCTCTTCGTAATCTTGCGTAACCGGAGCCATAACGTGGATTTTACTGTGCGGGGTATTCAGAACATTTTCGCCTTTGAAAAACAGTTCCTCATACAGCTTCTCGCCGGGGCGCAGCCCGGTATATACGAAATCAATATCGCTGTGCGGCGTCATACCGGACAGGCGTACCAGATGCTCCGCCAACTCCACGATCCGCACCGGCTCTCCCATATCCAGCACAAAGATTTCACCACCGGTGCCGAAACAGGCTGATTGGAGTACCAGTTGGCTCGCTTCCGGTATGGTCATAAAAAAGCGGGTAATCTCGGGGTGGGTAATGGTAACCGGCCCCCCAGAGGCGATCTGCTCCATGAACACCGGGATGACACTGCCGTTACTTCCCAGAACATTGCCGAACCGTACGGTGGAGAATTTGGTATGGCTGCCGTCGGCCAGCGCCTGGATGAATCTCTCCGTTGCCCGTTTGGTGGCGCCCATGACGTTGGTCGGATTGACCGCTTTGTCGGTTGAAATCATGACAAAATTGCTCACACCAAACTGCTGGGACACGGCCGCAATATTCATCCCCCCCAGTATATTGCACAGAACCCCCTCGGCCGGGTTATGCTCAATCATCGGAACATGTTTGTAGGCAGCGGCGTGGAACACTACGTCCGGCAGTATCTCGCTGAAAATATGCTCCACTCGATCCTGGTTGCGCACATCACAGAGCAGCGGCACGATGTGCAGCCCGGGGAACAGTGCGGAAAGTTCCCGTTCGATATAAAAAAGCGGCGTTTCGGCATTATCCAGCAGCACCAGCATGGCGGGGGCGTACTGCCCCACCTGGCGGCATATCTCGCTGCCGATGCTCCCGGCGGCTCCGCTGACCAGCACCCGCTTGCCATTCAGGTAGTTGCTGATGGAGCTGTCATCCAACTTAACCGGATCTCGTCCGAGCAGGTCTTCGATCTCCACATCCCTGATATTGGAAACCTTCACATCCCCGCTGATGATTTCGCTCAACCCGGGAATGATCTTGAAGCGGACTCCCGTCTGCTGGCATTTGAACACCATACCCCGCAGAAACTTGGAGCCGGCCGATGGGATAGCGATAATAACCTTATCAATTGAATGTTCAGCGACGATCTGGTCCAGATCAGCAATAGCGCCTAACACCTCGACACCGAGCATACGCATATGTAGTTTTTCCGGATCATCATCAATAAACCCGACGATCCGGTAAGACGGTTCCGGCTGTTTAGCAATTTCCCGCAGCAACATGTTCCCGGCATCGCCAGCTCCCACAATCAGGGTACGGGGGACGGCATCACCTCCACCTTTACTTCCAAAAGCCGGAAGCAGTCCGCCGTTCTGGAAGTAGCGTTCCCGATAAACACGCCAGCAGAGGCGTGTCCCGGCCACCTGCCCCAGCAGCAACCCCATATCCAACACGAACACCACCCGGGAAAAATGTGCGTCCAGTCGGAAGAAAAACAGAGCCAGACCACTGAAGATACAGGCGATGGAGACAGTTTTAAAAATCTCCATCATATCGTGCAGTGAGGCGTATCTCCAGATACTGCGGTACAGGGAAGAGGTGACAAAGACGAGCGCCTGGATGCCGATGACAATGACAAAAACACTTTGGAAAAACGTGGGGGGGAGAAGGGAAAGATTAAAATCGCGATCCAGCAGCAGGGCCAGAAAATATGACTCAATAATGAGGAAAAGATCTAAAAAATATACAAAATAGCGTCGCGGCTTAAACATGCAAAAATGCTCCGAGGATAATTTTCACGAACAGTAGCACAAAAAAAGAGCATAAAAAAAAATTTTAACCAGGCCATGACGGCGCGAACCCTCTGCTAGTGCAATGTAGGAGCAGAATGGCAGTCACACACCCCGCACATCAGCCTCTTTTTTGCCCCATGATTTTCAACGAACCACTCATAGGTTTTCCTGATCCCCTGCTCCAGACTCATTGAATGTTTCCAGCCCAGACTATGCATCCGGGACACATCCTGAAGCTTGCGCGGCGTACCATCCGGTTTTGTCGCGTCAAATACCAGACTCCCACTGAACCCAACCACCGCACGCACCGTTTCAGCCAGCTCCCGGATGGTGACATCCTCTCCCGTGCCCAGATTGACAAAGCAGGGTTTGGGGTAACTCAACAGTTCAGGAGTGATCTGCCGGTCAGAGAGTTCCATCAGATGCAGGCAGCCGCCAGCCATATCATCCACGTACAGCAATTCACGGCGGGGTATGCCGCTGCCCCACACAACAACTTCAGGAGCATTATTCATTTTGGCTTCGTGAAAGCGCCGGATCAGGGCGGGCAGGACATGACTGTTTTCCGGGTGGAAGTTATCGCCGGGGCCGTAGAGGTTGGTCGGCATAACGGCAATGAATTTCGTCCCGTACTGGCGGTTGTAGGATTCGCACATTTTGATGCCGGCGATCTTGGCCAGGGCATAGGGTTCGTTGGTCGGCTCAAGGAGTCCGGTAAGGAGATATTCTTCCTTCATCGGTTGTGGCGACAGTTGCGGATAGATGCACGAGGAACCGAGGAACAGCAGCCGTTTGACGCCGTGCAGGTATGACTGGTGGATGACGTTATTCTGGATGGCCAGATTGAGATAGATGAATTCAGCGGGATAGGTGTTGTTGGCGTGGATGCCCCCCACCTTGGCGGCCGCCAGGAATACGTATTCCGGTTTTTCCTTGGCGAAGAAGCCGGCAACATCCTGCTGGCTGGTCAGATCAAGTTCGCTGATTTCAGGCAGCAGAAGGTTTGTGTAGCCTCGGGAAGTCAACTGTCTGACGAGCGCGGAACCGACTAGACCTTTTGAACCGGCAACGAAGATTTTAGCGTTCTTTTCCATCATTTTCCCACACCTTTAAACCTGTCTCACGCCCGTTTGCTTCGCTCACTTAAGCCGCAAAGTCGCAAAGAGAAACAGAAGCAATAATCAAATCCGGGGGCAAGCATCACAATCCATTAGCTACTCTGGTTATGCCGTCTTTAATCAGGTTAGAACCAAAATTTACCAGCAATCCAAGCCGTTTTCCAGATAGGCGTAAATATGTCAAAAGTTGTTTTTTGTGCACAGGAGCAACAACTTCAACAGATTTCAATTCAACCATGACGCAATCTCCAACAATCAGGTCGGCACGAAAGCCTTCGTCAAGTGTGACGCCTTCGTACACTACCGGCATGGCTTGCTGACGCGACACTTTAAGCCCTCTTTGCTAAAGCTCATATGAAAGTACTGACTCATACACCGACTCCAATAACCCAGGGCCCGGTACAGTATGAATTTTGAAACAGGCATCCACCACTATTCCCGCTACCTGATTTTCAGTCATAGTAAGCGCATTTCTTTGCGCCTTTGCGGCTTTGCGTGAGACGGTGAAAAGAGAGCAAAATTACAATCAATGTTCCGTACAAACCGCGACACTAAAACCATGCTTCTTCAGCAGTGCATGACGCTGCGCCTCTTCCAAATCGTGGGCAACCATTTCAGCACACATTTCCTGAACGGTGATTTCCGGGACCCAGCCGAGTTTTTCCTTGGCTTTGGTCGGATCACCCAGCAGGGTTTCGACCTCGGAGGGGCGGAAGTAGCGGGGGTCGATGCGGACGATGACATCACCCGTTTTTACCGTCGGAGCTTTGCTCCCCTCCACGGAGACAACCGTGGCGGTTTCGTCCACGCCATGACCTTCAAATTTGAGTGTTATACCCAGTTCGGCAGCTGACCAGGTGATAAACTGACGTACTGTGTACTGGACACCGGTGGCGATAACGAAGTCTTCCGGGTGATCCTGCTGCAGCATCAGCCACTGCATTTTCACGTAATCCCTGGCATGGCCCCAGTCGCGCAGGGAGTCGATGTTACCCATGTAGATGCATTGCTCCAGACCCTGTGAAATGTTGGCAAGACCGCGGGTTATCTTGCGGGTGACAAAGGTTTCACCACGCCGGGGTGATTCGTGGTTAAACAGGATGCCGTTGCAGGCATACATGCCGTAGGCTTCGCGGTAGTTGACGGTAATCCAGTAGGCGTAAAGCTTGGCTACTGCGTAGGGAGAACGGGGATAAAAGGGGGTGGTCTCTTTTTGCGGCGTTTCCTGAACCAGGCCGTACAGTTCGGAGGTTGATGCCTGATAAAAACGGGTCTTTTTTTCCAGTCCCAGCAGGCGGATCGCCTCAAGCATACGCAGGGTGCCGACTCCGTCCGTATCCACGGTGTATTCAGGCGATTCAAAGCTGACCGCTACGTGGGACTGTGCGCCCAGATTATAGACCTCATCCGGCTGGATTTCCTGCATGATGCGGGTCAGGTTCGATGAGTCGGTCAGGTCACCGTAATGAAGTTTGAAATGGGCATCTTTTATATGTGGATCCTGATAGATGTGATCCACCCGCTGGGTGTTGAACAGCGAAGCCCGACGCTTGATGCCATGAACTTCGTACCCCTTCTCCAGAAGAAATTCCGCAAGGTATGAACCGTCCTGACCGGTGATGCCGGTGATAAGAGCTTTTTTCATTTTTATCAGATGCTCCTTACATGAAGTGGGGTATGACAGATTGGTGGTTCTGATCGAATATGGCTTGGGAGGATCAAGAACGATTTCAGGAGGATTACTGATGCCGTTGTGGGGCGACAGCCTATACCAGCTTCCGCAATTTTGTCCAGAATTTTCAGATTAAAAAGTCAATCCCTGCGCCCCCCGCTGGTGTGTGAATCCCCACAAGGTGCGGCGTGGCTCATCTGCTTTTCCGAACCGGTGTAGTATACTCCCGAAAAAATAATTTAAACAGCCTGTTATTTTGCTTTGACAGTGGTATAGTTAAATCAGAAAGAAGGAAGTAAATCCGGTTTGGAGGTTTTGTAACATGGAAGATACTCCGCCTGAGCATGACCGGTAGTTGGGGACTGTAGCGCCCCGCAATTTCTGGATTGAGTATGATAATTCTAAAGGGGGCGGTTACCATCGCAGTGAATCCGCCTGATGACAGGCAACATAGCTTTGCACCATCACTCCGAGGGTAGGTAGGATCGGAATACTCCTTGAAAATGGAAGCGAATACGTAGAAATAAAATGAAGCCCGCCGGCGAAATCGGCGGGCTTTTCATTTGTAATTCAGGACTCGACGAATTTGTCTGGATGCAGAGAAGGAGAATTGGCAGTTTTCTGTTTCACTACTGGATGACAGCCGGTTGTGACGCCTGATATGACCAACTTTTATTTGGACAAGAGCCGGCCCATACAGTAATATGGCACAATTTTACAGGTACAAGAGGAGCAGATCATTGGACAAACTCATTATCAAGGGCGGGAAAAAACTCAAGGGTGATGTAACCGTCAGCGGATCCAAGAACGCGTCGCTTCCTATTTTCGTCGCGACTATTCTTGCCCCGGGAGTCAACCAGATCAGCAATGTGCCGTTTCTGCGCGACATCAACACAACCATTAAAGTATTGGAATCATTGGGTGCGCGGGTTGACGGTAACGGCAACATCGTTAAAATAGATACAACGAACATCAACAGCCACGAAGCTACCTACGATCTGGTGAAAACCATGCGTGCCTCGGTTCTGGTTCTGGGCCCTCTGCTGGCCCGTTTCGGCCAGGCGCGGGTCTCTCTGCCGGGCGGTTGCGCCATCGGTGCACGGCCGATCAACCTGCACCTGAAAGGGCTGCAGGCCCTTGGCGCCGAAATAACCCTTGAACATGGCTACGTTGAGGCAAAGTGCCGGCGCCTGAAGGGTGCCCGTATCAATTTCGATGTTTCCACGGTCGGCGGCACCGAGCACCTGATGATGGCTGCCGCAACCGCAAAGGGTGAAACGGTGCTGGAAAACTCGGCCCGCGAACCGGAGATCGTTGATCTGGCCCTGTACCTGAACCGTATGGGAGCCAAGATTGAAGGGGCCGGTACCGACACCATCCGAATCCAGGGTGTTTCCGAACTTTCGGCGGCAAATTACGAAGTCATGCCGGACCGCATTGAAGCCGGAACATTCATGATTGCCGCGGCCATGACCGGCGGCGACATCCGCATCCACCGCATGAAGCTGGAACACCTTGATGCACTGGCGTTCAAAATGCAGGATGCCGGAGTTGACATCAGCAGTAGCGACGGCGTGATCCGGGTCAAAGGCCCTAAACGGGTCAAGAGTGTCAATATCAAGACCCGCCCCTACCCCGGTTTTCCCACCGATATGCAGGCCCAGTTCATGGCCATGATGTGCATTGCGGACGGTGCCAGCGTGATTTCGGAAAACATCTTTGAAAACCGCTTCATGCACGTTTCAGAGCTGCAGCGCTTCGGAGCCGACATCACGGTTGAAGGGAATACGGCAACGGTTAAAGGGGTAAAAAAACTTTCCGGAGCTCCGGTTATGGCTACGGATCTGCGGGCTTCCGCTTCCCTGATTCTGGCTGGCCTGGCTGCCGACAGCACCACGGAGGTTTCACGCATCTACCATCTGGACCGTGGCTATGAATCAATCGAGAAAAAATTTGCCGCCCTTGGTGCGGATATCCAAAGGGTCAAGGAATGAACAACTGGATCACCATAGCGATTCCCAAAGGGCGGATACTGGAGGAATCGGTCGAGCTGTTCGGCCGGATCGGTATCGACTGCCGCGAATTGCTTTCCGACTCGCGCAAGCTTATTTTTGAAAACCGGGAGCAGCAGATACGCTATATGATCGTGCGGGCAACCGATGTTCCGACGTATGTGGAGTACGGCAGTGCCGATCTCGGCATCGTAGGCAAAGATACGCTGATGGAGCAGTGCAAGGATGTGTATGAACCGCTCGACCTGAAATTCGGCTACTGCCGGATGATGGTCGCCGAACCGGCAGATCTGGCAAAGGTCGATGATCCCTCCTGCTGGTCGCATATCCGCATAGCAACCAAATACCCCCATGTGACAGAAAACTATTTTGCCGCCAAGGGGGTGCAGGTCGAAATCATCAAGCTGTATGGTTCAATCGAACTGGCACCGCTGGTCGGGCTCTCCGACCGGATTGTCGATCTGGTTTCCACGGGGGAGACGATGCGCCAGAACGGTCTGGTAGAGGTCGAAACCATTGCCGAGATCACCACGCGCCTGATCGTAAACCGGGCCAGCCTGAAAACAAAAAATAACCGGATTTCTCATATTATTCAGGGGTTGGAGCGGGTGCTCCAGTCCAGCTGAGCAGGTGAAGGGTATGCTTTTTTTAGACATTACTGATCCCGAATTCAATAAGAAGTTCGATGCCATCCTTTCCCGGGGGGAAGAAACCGGGCGTGAAGTTGAACAGACCGTGCGTGACATCATCGCCGATGTCCGTCTGCGCGGCGACGACGCCGTTCTGGAACTGACCCGCCGGTTCGATCGGTTGGAAGCCGTCTCAGTTGCAGAACTGGAGGTAACGGAAGCTGAGATTGCGGCCGCCTTTGCCCAGGTTTCTGACGACGATATCGCCGCACTCCGTCTGGCGGCAGAACGGGTTACCCGTTTCCACGAAAAGCAGAAACAGCAGACCTGGATCTCCACCGAAGAACCGGACATCATGCTCGGCCAGAAAGTCACCCCCCTGGCGCGGGTCGGCATTTACGTCCCCGGCGGAAAAGCCTGCTACCCCTCCAGTGTCATCATGAACGCCGTTCCGGCCCGGGTGGCGGGCGTCGGCGAAATCATCATGGTTGTCCCCTCCCCCGGCGGCCAGATCAGCCCCCACGTGCTTGTGGCGGCCAGATTATCCGGCGTTGACCGGATTTTCCGGATCGGCGGGGCCCAGGCCGTAGCAGCACTGGCATACGGCACGGCAACGATCCCCCAGGTTGATAAGATAACCGGACCGGGCAACATTTATGTCGCCACCGCCAAGAAGCTGGTGTTCGGGCAGGTCGGCATCGACATGATCGCCGGGCCGAGCGAGATTCTGGTGATCAATGACGGCAGCGGCAACCCGGCCCACATTGCCGCCGATCTGCTTTCACAGGCGGAACATGATGAATTGGCCTCATCCATTTTGATCACCACCGACCGCTCGTTCGGGCAAAAAGTTGCCGCCCAGGTGGAACAGCAGCTGACGCTGCTTTCCCGCGAGGCCATCGCCCGCGCTTCCTGGGAAAAGTACGGAGCAATTATTGTGGCTGATACTCTGGACGAAGTGATCGCGTTCTCCAACCGGATCGCCCCGGAGCACCTGGAACTGGCGGTGTCCGACCCGTTCGCTATCCTTGCGCAGATTACCAACGCAGGGGCGATTTTCATGGGGCACTGGACCCCCGAGGCGGCCGGTGATTACCTGGCCGGGCCCAACCACACCCTGCCGACCGGCGGCACATCCCGCTTCTTTTCCCCGCTGTCGGTGGACGATTTTGTCAAGAAATCCTCGATTGTCTATTTTTCCCAGGGGGGACTGCAGCGACTTGGTGCTGATATTGTCAGGATTGCCGGCCTGGAAGGCCTGGAAGCACATGGACGGTCGGTTACAATCCGGCAGGGTACACAGGAATGACCTATCTTCGCCCCGGCATAGCGGCCATGAAAGGCTACGTTCCCGGTTTCCAGCCGGATGATATCGCGTCGTGGATCAAGCTCAATACCAATGAGAACTCATATCCCCCTTCGCCGAAAGTTGTTGAAGCCATAATAAAGGAACTCGGCACGGACGGTTCCAGCCTCCACACCTACCCCTCCGCCTCCAGCGGGATGCTGCGTGAAGTTGCAGGAAAGCTGTACGGTTTTGATCCCTCCTGGGTTATTATGGCCAACGGCTCAGACGAGGTGCTTAACAACCTGATCCGTGCCTGTGCCGCCGAGGGGGAAGAAATTGCTTTCGTCCACCCCTCCTACTCATACTATGCAACCCTGGCGGAAATTCAGGGGGCACGGGTACGAACATACGGCCTGACCGATGATTTTCGCATCGCTAATTTTCCGGACCGGTACGAAGGAAAGATTTTCTTCCTCACCACGCCCAATGCTCCACTCGGGCCGGCGTTTTCTCTGGAGTACATTGAAGAACTGGCGCAGCGCTGTGCCGGACTGCTGGTGCTGGACGAGACCTATGCCGACTTTGCCGACCGGGACGCCCTCGAATTGGTGAAAAAGATGGGGAATGTCGTTGTAACCCGCTCCCTTTCTAAAAGCTACGCTCTGGCCGGAATGCGGATCGGTCTGGCCATCGCCCGCCCTGGAGTGATTGCAGCTCTGGATAAGATCCGCGATCACTACAACCTGGACCGTCTGGCCCAGGCCGCCTGCGTGGCCGCTCTTCTGGACCAGGACTATTTGCGGGAATGCTGCAGCAAGATCCGGAAAACCCGGGAGTGGTTTTCCGCAGAGCTGCGCACCATCGGGTACAGCGTCATCCCGTCCCAGGGGAACTATGTTTTTGTTACACCGCCAGACAGAAATGGCGCACGGGTTTATGACGGTTTATACAGCCGGAAAATTCTTGTCCGTCACTTTTCCGATCCGGTTTTGTGCCACGGCCTGCGGATCTCCATCGGTACGCAGCAGCAGATGGAGAGGACACTGGCGGTACTGAAAGAAATCGGGTAACCAAGGAGGAAATCATGTCACGAACTGCCGAAATAGAGCGCATTACGAAGGAAACCAGAATCCGGCTTACGCTGAAGGTAGACGGTACGGGAGAGGCAAAAATCTGTACGTCAGTGCCGTTTCTCGACCATATGCTTAATCTTTTTGCCCGCCATGGCCTTTTTGATCTGGAGGTTGAGGCGTGCGGCGACATCGATATCGATTTCCACCACACGGTTGAAGATATCGGTATTGTGCTGGGCGAGGCTTTCAAAAAAGCGCTGGGGGATAAAAAGGGCATCCGCCGTTATGGTCAGGCGACCGTACCGATGGATGAAACGTTGGCCAGCGTGGCGGTGGATATCTCCGGCAGGCCGTATCTGGTGTACCATGTCAATCTGCCGAAGGTGAAGATCGGTGAATTTGATGTGGAACTGGCGCGGGAGTTCTTTCAGGCGTTTGTCAACCACTGCGGCATGAACCTGCACATCAATGTCATGTACGGTGAAAACGTCCACCACATTATTGAGGCCTGCTTCAAGGCGTTTGCCCGGGCTATGGACACCGCAACCCAGCTTGACCAGCGAGTAACAGGGGTCATGTCCACCAAAGGGGTTTTGTGATTCAGAAATAATTTCACCCGCAAAAAAAGGGCGGCACCGTATCCGGTGCCGCCCTTTTCAGTGTATTCTATGTAACGCTCCTATTCCATCTCCCTCAGCATGGCTCTGCCTTTCTTGGCTTCCTCACTCTTCGGGGAACCCTCCACCAGTTTTTTCAAAACGAACTTGGCACTCTTTGAATCCTTTATTTCGTTAAAGGCCATGGCCTGCTTCAGCATTGCGGCAGCAACCTTATCCTTACCGGGATAGTTTTTGATAACTTCCTGATACGACAGGATCGCCTGCTCAAAGTTTTTTTCACTGTAGTGGGTTTCACCAATCCAGTAGTGAGCGTTAGCCGCCAGTTCATGCTTCGGATTCTGTTCAAGGAATTTGGTAAACAGCTCGCGAGCCCCGATAAAGCCACCGGCATTAAATACGGTAAGCCCCTTCTGGTACTGCGCTTCGGGAGATACTGGGGCCTCATCAGCTTTTACCGCGCCAGGGTCCGTCAGTTTTTTCGTCAGGGCATCGAGCTGCGTCTGCTGTTTCAGGATGCGCTCTTCCAGGGCCATGATGCGTTTATCCGCATCCTCTTTGTATCGGGACAGTTCCTCCGCCGGTTTTTTTACCGCGAGGACGGTATCATCAAGCTTGCCGTTCAGTGACTGCATTTCACCCCTGGTGCTGTCAATGGTGGCCTGTATGTCGGCTGAAATTTTCCGAACTGCGGCGACATCAGAGGCGAACCCCTTTTCAATGGCACCGACACTCACCTTTGCTTCCTCGCGAGCACCGGAGAGATCACGATCTATGGTGAACAGACGGGTTTTAATCGAGTCAATATCATTGCGGACATTGTCAAGAGAACCTTGCGAGGCACAGCCGGCAAGTGATGAGACAAGAAGCAACAGCAGAAGATGTTTAAATTTCATATGAACGTTTCTCCCGTCATTGGATTTATTACGGTTCATCTATATCACGAGTTTCCTGGGTTGACAAGTATCTACAGCCGCAGTTTTCATCGGCCGTCATGAGGTCGCAGAGGAAACATAGAGCGGATTTACACTTGACAAAAACAGGTCATTACTTTAACTATTGACCGCTTTTGGCCCATACAAGTCAAGAATGCCAATGATTGGCGATTTATATTTAACAGGAGGAAATGAAGAAATGGAACAGTATGCCGTTGTTTTTGCCTTGGCCTGTGCCGCAGCAGCCGTTGCCTACGGTCTTATCACAGCAAAATGGATTCTCGGCCTGCCCCAGGGCAATGACCGTATGAAGCAGATCGCCGCAGCGATCCAGGAAGGTGCCGGCGCTTACATGAAACGCCAGTACACCATCATCGCTATGGTTGGTGTTGTCATGTTCATCGCGCTGTTTGCGACCCTCGGACCAAAAACTGCTATCGGCTTCGCGGTCGGCGCGCTTTTTTCCGGTTTGACCGGCTTTATCGGAATGTTTGTCTCCGTCCGTGCCAACGTGCGTACAACTGAAGCGGCTAAAAGCGGTATTGTTACCGCCCTGAATGTCGCCTTCAAGGGGGGCGCCATCACCGGTATGCTGGTAGTCGGCCTCGGCCTTCTCGGCGTTGCCGGATACTACATGATCCTCCTGAAACTGATGCCGGGCGCACCAATTAAGGAAGTTGTCAGCCAGTTGGTCGGCCTCGGCTTCGGCGGTTCGCTGATCTCCATCTTCGCCCGTCTTGGCGGCGGTATCTTCACCAAAGGTGCTGATGTCGGTGCCGACCTGGTCGGCAAGGTTGAAGCCGGTATCCCCGAAGACGACCCCCGTAACCCTGCCGTTATAGCTGATAACGTCGGCGACAACGTCGGCGACTGCGCCGGTATGGCAGCCGACCTTTTTGAAACTTACGCAGTAACGCTGATTGCCGCTATGCTGCTGGGCGCCATGGCGTTCAAAAACTTTACCGGTGCCGTCAGCTATCCGCTGATTCTGGGCGGTATCTCCATCATCGCCTCCATCATCGGTACCTTTTTCGTCAAACTCGGCTCCAGCGGCAAAATCATGCCTGCTCTCTACAAAGGGCTGATCGCTTCCGCCGTCATCGCCTGTATCGCCTTCTACTTCGTTACTGTACAGATATTCCCGGTCGGCAACCCGACCGGCTACTCCGCCATGAACATCTTCATCTCCGCTCTGGTCGGTCTGGCCGTTACCGGAGCTATCTTCTGGATAACCGAATACTACACTTCAACTGAATACGGCCCGGTTCGCCACATTGCCCAGGCTTCCACCACCGGTCACGGCACCAACGTCATCGCCGGTCTGGGTGTTTCCATGAAGTCCACCGCCGCTCCGGTAATCGTCATCGCCGGCGGCATCATCGTTGCCTTCCAGTGTGCCGGTGTCTACGGCATCGCCATTGCAGCCGTATCGATGCTGTCACTTACCGGCATCGTCGTTGCCATGGACGCCTATGGTCCGATCACCGACAACGCCGGCGGTATCGCCGAGATGGCAGAACTGGACGATTCCGTCCGTGCCGTCACTGATCCGCTGGACGCCGTCGGCAACACAACCAAAGCTGTTACCAAAGGCTACGCCATCGGCTCCGCCGGTCTGGCCGCCGTTATCCTCTTCACCGCCTACGTTGATGAGCTGAAGATTGCCGGCAAAGTCATCACTTTCGACCTTTCCGACCCCTACATCATCGTCGGTCTCTTCATCGGCGGAATGCTCCCCTACTATTTCGCCGCACAGTGCATGGAAGCGGTTGGTAAAGCCGGCGGTGCCGTTGTTGTTGAAGTACGTCGTCAGTTCCGCGAAATCAAAGGCATCATGGAAGGCACCGGCAAGCCCGATTATGCCGCCTGTGTTGACATCGTCACCAAAACCGCTCTGAAAGAGATGGTTATTCCCGGCCTGATCCCGATCCTTGCTCCGGTTATCGTCGGCTTCACCCTCGGCCCCAAAGCTCTGGGCGGTGTGATCGTCGGCACCATCGTTACCGGTATCTTCGTTGCCATCTCCATGACCACTGGCGGCGGCGCTTGGGATAACGCCAAGAAATACATCGAAGACGGCCACCACGGCGGCAAAGGAGGCGATGCCCACAAAGCAGCCGTCACCGGCGACACCGTCGGCGACCCCTACAAGGACACCGCCGGTCCGGCGGTTAATCCAATGATCAAAATCATCAACATCGTCTCACTCCTGATCGTGCCGCTTCTGGCAAAATATATGTAACTCGGGATAGAGATCGCTTCATCAAGGCGGTACGGGGATTTGCCCTGTGCCGCCTTTTTCTTTGCTTTCAGCGCCAAAAGATATATAATCCGCCCGTTTTACATCCGAACAAGCAGCAACCACATTGAAAGGCACCACACTCAAATGAGCACACCCATAAGCAAAAAAATGTTGATAAATGTCATGCACCCCGAAGAGACTCGCGTCGCCATAGTTCACGACGGCCGCCTGATGGAACTGAACATAGAAATCAGCGGTAAGGAACAGATCAAGGGGAACATCTACAAAGGGGTTGTCCTGCGGGTCGAACCGGGGCTGCAGGCAGCGTTCGTCGATATCGGCCGAGCCAAGCCGGGCTTTCTTCAGATCGGCGAACTGCACCCCGATTACTGGGAATGGCGCGATGACATTCCGGAAGATCAGCGCAAGCGACGCCCCCGCATCCAGGAAGTGCTGCGGCGCGGCCAGGAACTGGTGGTACAGATCGAGAAGGACGAACGGGACAACAAAGGCTCCGCGCTTACCAGCTATCTCTCCCTGCCGGGTCGCTACATGGTCATCATGCCGGGGAGCGATTCAACCGGCATCTCCCGCAAAGTTGAGCAGGAGGGAGCCCGCAAGAAATTAAAAGAGATCGTCGCTGAAATGAACATTCCTGAGGGGATGGGCTATATTATCCGGACTGAAGCGGTAGGGCGCAGCCCTGAAGAGCTTCAGAAGGACTTCACAAACCTGACGGATATGTACGAATCGATCCGGCAGAGAGCTTCCGAGATAAAGGGAGCCGGAGAAATTTACCGGGACAGCGGCCTGATCATCCGTACCATACGTGACTACTTTTCGGACGACATTGATGAAGTGCTGGTCGACAGCAAGGACGCCTACCGCGAAGCGAAGGATTTTTTCCGTGAAGCCATGCCGGCCTGTGAAAAACGGGTCAAACTGCACAAGGAAAAACGGCCGATTTTCTCCCGTTTTCAACTGGAAGAGCAGATCGATCAGATTTATGAAAAACGTGTATCACTGCCGTCCGGCGGATCTCTGATTATCGAACCGACCGAGGCGTTGGTGTCTATTGATGTCAACTCCGGGAAGTCCAGCGGGGAACGCGGCATTGAAGACACCGCGTTCAAAACAAACATGGAGGCGGCCGAAGAGGTTGCCCGCCAGTTGCGCCTGCGTGACCTGGGCGGACTGATCGTCATCGATTTCATCGACATGCGGGACAAAAAGCACAATCACGATGTGGAAAAAACCCTCAAACAGGCGCTCAAGATGGACAAGGCGCGGGTTAATCTGGGGCACATCTCTGAATTCGGCATCATGGAAATGTCACGCCAGCGGATTGCCAAAACCCTGAACGACGCGATTCACCTGGAGTGCCCCCACTGCGAAGGGCGCGGCAAAGTCAAATCGGTCGAAGCCATGGCCGTATCCTTCCTGCGCAAGGTCCACGCAGCTGCGGCAAAGGGAACCGTGGCGGAAGTGCGGGGCGGCCTGCCGCTTGAGGTTGCCTACTACCTGCTCAACCGGAAAAAACGCGAGCTGACCCAGATTGAAAACGATTATGAAATTGAAGTTACCGTCAAGGGGAAAACATCTTTCCTGCTCAACCAGTTGGAGCTTGAAACAATCAAGCGCGAAAAACCACATCTGGAAGATGTCCTGAAGAGCGAGGCTGAAGCGGAAGAAGCACATAAACCGGCTGTTCCGGGAGTATCCACCCCGCCTGCTGCTGCCGATGAGGAAGCTAACACCGAAACTGCCGTTGCTGCTGAAGGGGGCAAAAAGCGGAAACGGCGTAAAAAGAAGAAGAAAACCGGCAGCGATGCTACGACCGCTACGGCAGTGGAAGACCCGTCCGGTGAAGATACGGAACAGGGAGAAAACGCCGGGGCTGAAGCTGATACTGAACCAGCGGATGACACCACCCCGGGAGCGACCGACGGCGCAAAACCGAAAAAACGGAAACGGCGGCGCAGTCGCAGTAAAGCTCACAAAGGGCAGGAAACCGCCCATGATGAAACGGCCGGCGCGGAAGTTCCTGGAGCGACTGTACCGGAGATTACCATCGCCGCAGCTAGCGAAGTATCCACTGAGTCGGCCGCCACGGCATCCAAACCGAAACGGGCCCGGCCACCGCGCAGGAAAAAACCGGCTGCGGAAGTTGAAGTGCCGGCCCCTTCCGCACCTGCAGTAATTGTGGTGGAAACGGCAGAAACGCCAAAACCGGCCAACCCCCGGCCACCCCGCCGTGCCACGCCGAAAAAGGCGGCTGTACCGGCTGTCGTAGACCCGCCCGCTGAAGCTGCGCAGCCCAAACCTGCCGCCAGACCGCGCCGTAAGAAAAAAAGTGAGGAAGTCCAGTAGGCCACGGCCATCACCTTCTACGTTCCACGGAGATATACATGCAACGAATAGTACTTTGTGCCGCCGCTCTATTTCTTGTCACCCTCATTGCCGCGTGCGGCGGCAGCGGGAGCAGCACGGCAGCATTAACCAAATATGATCGCCCGGCAAAGTATGTTTCCTACTCGTCAACCAAGCTTCATCCTATGGGGGGCGCCATGCAGGGGGTCCCGCTGAATTTACAGCAGGGCGTAGTATCGACTCTGGCGGGGACTGCCGGCACCATAGGTTTTGTTAACTACACCGGCACCGCAAGTAGTTCAGTTGCCAGATTCAATCAACCTAACGACATTACTACCTATGATGGGAGCACGTATTACATTGCCGATTACGGCAATAGCGCAATACGCCAGATAACGTCCGCAGGCGTGGTCACAACCATGAAGTTTACGGATGCTGCCACTCTTCTCCCCGTAACTTTTAGTCGTCCAACAGCCATCACCACGGACGGCACGAACCTTTATGTCGCAGACTCCGGACTCAATGTGGTCCGCGTCATCGATCTGCTTGACAACTCCGTCATCACCATCGGCAGTGCAACCGACCCGGCCGGTTCCGTTGATTCTGCTGTCAAAGCTGACGTTCGCTTTAATCAGCCCACCGGCATTACAACTGACGGAGTCAATATCTACGTAGCTGATTACGGCAACCGGACTGTACGCTGGATAAAAGATACTGGTGCCGGTGACTATGCTGTGTACACCATGGCCGGTGCGCCAGGGGTCATAGGCACAACCGCCAACACCCCTACCCGGCCGGAGGATGCCCGTTTTTCACTGCCTTCTCGCATTACCACTGATGGAAAATTTTTATACCTTACTGACATCGGTAACCGGACTATCTGCAAAATTGATATTATTACTGGATACGTCACTACTATAGCCGGCGCCTCCGGTGCGCTGGGTCTGGACAATGGTACACTTGACGGATTCGGCACGGCAGCGCGCTTTAACCAACCCAACGGCATTACATCCGATGGTTCATCTCTCTATGTAACGGACTCGTACCACAACTCCGTCCGAGTAATTGATGATTTGGGCGGCCTTTACCTTGTCTCAACCTTGTCCTTACCAGCCGGTTCCCTTCATTTCCCGCTGGGAATCACAACTAACGGGGTCAGCCTCTTCATCGCTGACCCGTTCACTTTGAAATTGGACGTCTACACGTACAGCAATAGTATTATCAAGATCAGCAACTAAACAGACGGCTTTCAAGCCCCCTGTATACGGCCCCTGATAGCCCCTTTTTCCTTGACGTGCCGGGACGTTGAAGATAGTTTTACCGGCTTGTTTCCCCGAAATTATTTTGCAGTGAAAGGTTGAATAACCACCATGGAAGAATTAAGTGAACTCCTGCTCCAAAGACGCCGCAAGGTGGATGCGTTGTGGGAAGCGGGCATAAATCCCTACCCCAACGACTTCAGACCGCAGCATACTTCAGCCGACATCGCCGCCACCTATGGAGCGGTGGAACAGCTCGATGCCTCTGATGCCGACATCAGTGTTGCCGGCCGCATCCTCGCCCGCAGATCCTTTGGCAAGGCGGCTTTTATCCAGCTCCAGGATCGCAAGGGGCGCATACAGCTGTATGTTAAAAAAGATGAAATCGGCGAAGAAGCATTTGCCGCTTTCGACACTTTCGATATCGGCGATATCATCGGCGCCGTGGGCTATCCCTTCCGCACCAAAACAGGTGAACTTTCCCTGCATGTGCGTTCCATACGGCTGCTGGTCAAATCCCTGCTGCCGCTGCCGGAAAAATTCCATGGACTGACCGACGTGGAGACCCGTTACCGTCAGCGCTACGTTGATCTGATCGTGAACCCGGAAGCACGTGAAATATTCTTCAAACGGTCCCGCATCGTCAGCCTGATTCGCAACTTCATGACCGAACGCGACTTCCTTGAAGTTGAAACCCCCATGATGCACCAGATTCCGGGGGGAGCGACTGCTCGCCCGTTCATTACCCATCACAATACTCTGGATATGGAGCTGTATCTCCGCGTGGCCCCGGAACTGTACCTGAAACGGCTCGTGGTCGGCGGTCTGGAGCGCGTCTTCGAAATCAACCGCAACTTCCGCAACGAAGGAATTTCCGTCCGTCACAACCCGGAATTCACCATGATGGAGTTCTATCAGGCCTATGCAACCTATGAGGACCTGATGGATTTCACCGAAGAGCTGTTCTGTCACATCGCCCAGGAAGTTCTCGGCACTCTCGATTTCACCAACCAGGGGCTTGCCATCAGCTTCCAGCGCCCCTGGAAGCGACTGACGGTTCGGGAGGCAATTCTGGAATATGGCGACATCGAAGCTCGCCAGCTGGATGATCGCGACCTGGCCCTGTCTTATGCCCGCAGTATCGGACTGGCACTGCCGGAGGGGATTACCTACGGCAAGCTTCTGATGGAGATTTTTGAAGAGGTGGCCGAACACAAACTGATTCAACCGACCTTTATCACCGCCTATCCCACAGAAGTTTCACCGTTATCCCGCAAGAACGAACATAACCCCGAAATAGTCGATCGTTTTGAACTGATCGTCGGCGGGCGGGAAATTGCCAATGCGTTCTCCGAGCTGAATGACCCGGTCGACCAGAAAGAGCGCTTTTTGGCTCAGGTCGCCGAAAAGGACAAAGGGGACGAAGAAGCACACTATATGGATGAGGATTATGTCCGCGCTCTTGAGTACGGCCTGCCCCCTACGGCTGGTGAAGGAATCGGAATCGACCGTCTGGTTATGCTGTTGACCGACTCCCCGTCAATCCGGGACGTCATCCTGTTCCCGCAGCTGCGCAAGGAAGTAAAATAGCCAATGTCATTTGAACTGTTCATCGGGTTGCGCTACCTGAAAGCCAAGCGCAAATCAACCTTCATCTCGATCATTACGTTTATCTCCACGGCAGGGGTAACCCTCGGCGTTATGGCGTTGATCGTGGTTCTGGCGGTTATGACCGGCTTTGAAAACGACCTGAAGGAAAAAATTCTCGGTACGAACGCCCACATTGTCGTCATTCGAAGCGGCGCACCAATGGAAGACTATCAAACGATCATGAGAGATCTGAAGAGCTTGAAAGGGGTACAGGCGGCAACCCCGTTCATCTACAATCAGGTCATGCTCTCCTCCGGAAAAAATGTGTCCGGGGTTGTTCTGCGCGGGATTGATATTGTCACTGACCGAGAGGTCACGCGTCTGAGCAAATCGGTGGTTGAGGGAAGTATCGATGGGCTCGATCCGAAGATGCGGTTTGGCTCGGATACCGCCCCCGGCCTGATGGTCGGTAAAGAACTGGCCAAACACCTCGGCCTCTGCCTTGGCGACAAGGTAAACGTCATCTCACCCATGGGGAACATTACACCTCTCGGTATGATGCCGCGCATGAAACCGTTCAAGGTTACCGGTATTTTCAACACCGGCATGTTTGAATACGATTCGACCCTGGCCTATGTCAGCCTTGACCAGGCCCAGCGTTTTTTTGATCTTGGCGATACCGTTACCGGCATACAGCTCAAGGTCGATGATGTGTATCACACCGGAGAACTGGCCAAACAGATCAACCGTGAAATGGGGACCGGCTACTACGCGCGGGACTGGATGCAGATGAACAAAAACATACTGTTTGCCCTGAAAACGGAAAAGATCGTCATGTTCATTATCCTGACCCTGATCGTACTGGTAGCAGCCTTTGGTATCGCTTCAACTCTCTTCATGGTGGTCATGGAAAAAACCCGGGACATAGCCATCCTCAAATCAATGGGAGCATCCGGCGCCAGTATCATGAAAATATTTGTCCTTGAGGGGTTGATTATCGGTATTATCGGGACTCTGATTGGCGTGGTTTCGGGGCTCTTGATTGCGCTCAATCTTGAACCGATCATCACCATTATCCAGAAGGTCACCGGCCAGAACTTTTTCAGCAAGGACATCTATTATCTGGACCACTTCCCCTCTCTGGTAATACCGTCCGACGTCGTGCTGATTTCTGTAACAGCGGTGCTGATATCTTTTCTGGCCACGCTGTATCCTGCCTGGCAGGCCTCAAGGATGCTGCCGGCCGAGGCGCTGCGCTATGAATAATCTGCTGGAAGTCAAAAACCTCAGCAAATCGTACCGCGCCGGTGCCAACACGCTTGAAGTACTGAGCGGGATAAATCTTGATCTGGAGGCCGGGACGACGACCGCCCTCGTCGGCGCTTCAGGAGCCGGAAAGAGCACGCTGATGCATCTTCTTGGTGCACTTGACCGCCCGACGTCCGGATCGGTCAGCTTTCGGGGGGAAGATATTTTCAAAAAGAATGAGCGGCAGCTGGCGGCATTCCGGAACAGAAGTATCGGCTTTGTTTTCCAGTTTCACCACCTGCTCCCTGAATTCACCGCACTCGAAAATGTTATGATGCCTGCCCTGATAGCCAGAATGCCGCGTGACAAGGCAGCTTCCATGGCTCAGGAACTGTTGCATGATGTCGGTCTCGGTCAGCGTTTGACTCACCGACCGGGAGAACTGTCCGGCGGGGAGCAGCAGCGAGTTGCCATCGCCCGGGCACTTGTCCTTGAGCCTGAGCTGCTGCTGGCGGATGAACCGACCGGCAACCTTGATATGAAAACCAGTGACAGCATCCATGCGATGCTGACGGAACTGCAGGTCAAAAGAGAATTAACCCTGGTCATCGTTACACACAACGAACGATTGGCGGCGGCCATGGGAACCACCATTCACCTGGTTGACGGAAGACTGGACAAAACTACATGATATCCGGGGGAAGCGTGCCCAGTTTCAAAACAATAGTATCGACCATACTCGCAGCAGTGATCAGTTGTTCTACCTTCGCCCACGCGGACGGTGAAAAACTTGTGGAGGTCCGGATCCAGGGGAACCGGCGCATTGAGTCGCCGACGATCCTGAATGCGGTCAAAATAAAGGCCGGGGATACTCTCGATAACGATAAAACTGATGCTGATCTTCGGGCAATCTACAAACTGGGGCACTTTCAGGACGTCCAGGCGTTGAAGGAGGAGTCAGACAAAGGGGTTGTACTGGTCTATGCCGTTCAGGAAAAGGCGATCGTCCGGGAGATTAAACTTGAAGGTAATAAGGAAATTACGGCGGAGAAACTTAAGGATGCCCTTGAAATTCGCCAGAATTCAGTTTTTGCAGAAAAAGACCTGATCAAGAGTGTCGCCAAAGTCAAGAAGATGTATGGTGATGAGGGATATTACCTGGCGGACGTACAATCCCAGGTGAAGAAAAACACACCCAGTGAACTGACGGTTACCATTAAAATCACCGAAGGGGAGAAGATCCTCATCAAGGATATCCGCCTGGACGGCAACAAGGCGTTCAGCGACAGAAAGCTGAAAGGGGTCATGGAAACCAAGGAAAAATGGTTCATGTCCTGGCTGACCGGCGCCGGGACCTACAAGGAAGAGGTCCTGAAAAATGACGCCATGATCATTGCCGACCATTACCTCAACAACGGCTATATCAACATCAAGGTTGGCGAGCCGGTGGCAAAGCTGAATGAAGAAAAAACCGCGCTGGATGTTTCCATAGCCATTTCCGAAGGGGATCAATTCAGCATCGGTTCCATCGGCTTCAAAGGAGAATTGCTCGATACGGAGGCCGATTTACGGAAAAAAATAAAGAGCGAGCCCGGCGAGATATTCAACCGGTCAATCCTGCGCTCCGACATCGGCGTCCTGACCGATGTGTACGGTGACAAGGGATATGCCTTTGCCACGATTAATCCCCAGACACGTCTGGACATCGAAAAAAAGACTGTCGATATGACTTTTGATGTTGAAAAGGGCGAGTTAGTGTCTATCGAACGGATTGCCATTGCCGGTAACCCGAAAACCCGTGACAAGGTTATCCGCCGTGAACTGCGTGTTTCCGAAAGCGCACTCTACAGTGCAACCGGCCTGAAACGGAGCAAGCAGAACCTTATGAACCTGGGCTACTTTGAGGAAGCAAACATCGCAACCGCCAAAGGGAGTGCCGCCAACAAACTCAACGTAACCGTTGATGTCAAAGAAAAACCAACCGGCACATTCAGCATTGGCGGCGGGTACAGTTCTCTCGACGGCTTTATCGGCCAGGGTTCTGTTCAGCAAGGCAACTTCCTCGGACTGGGGCTGAAAGCCAATTTATCCGTAGCGATCGGTGGGTCATCCAAGACGTACTCCGTGGGACTGACCGACCCCTATTTCATGGATACCAGATGGACCCTGGGCGCGGACATCTACCGCTCGGAGCGGGATTACACCGATTACTACCGCAGACTCATGGGGGGCGACATCAAGGGGGGCTATCCGATCAACGATTTCATCGGCACCTTTTTTATGTACAAGTTCGAAGTAAAGGACATCTACAACCCGACTCCTTCATATCAGGCGCTCCACGACATTGACCTCACCAACACCTATCCGCTCGGCACAACAACCACCAGTTCCGTGTACGGCAGCATCACCCACAACAACACCGACTACCGTCCTGACCCGTCAACCGGCTTCATCAACGGATTATCACTTGAATACGCCGGCCTTGGCGGTGATAACAAATACGCCCGGTATGTCACCGACCATAGCTGGTTTTACCCGATCTATAAAAAACTGATCTTCTCCACCAAACTGACGCTCGGCTATATCCAGGATGTCGGCAAGCCGATCCCGATCGATGAAAAGTTTTACCTGGGAGGCATCTACTCGCTGCGCGGTTATAAAACCCGTACGGTTTCCCCAATATTAAACCAGACCGTGGGTGATAATCGAGGCAACCAGACTAACGTGCAGATTTATCTGGGGGGAACCAAGGAGTTCTTCGGCAATGCAGAGATCACCTTTCCTCTACTCCCTGAAGCAGGTCTCAAAATGGTTACATTTTTCGACTACGGCAATTCTTTTGACAACAACTCCGCCATTTTTGATACCATGCTGATGAGCTACGGAGGCGGAATCCGCTGGGCATCACCCATGGGTCCGCTCCGTCTTGAGTATGGCATCCCGGTCAATCCGCGCAAACTCGTGGACAGTACAAGCGGACGATTCGAGTTTTCCATGGGCACCATGTTTTAATACTGTTCAAACCGTTCGCAAGGGCATTACGCCCATACCCATCAAAGGAGAAATATTCATGAAACGGGCAATTCTGGCAGGTATCGTAGCGGCGTGTGTTATGTCTACATCCGTTTTTGCAGCTGACCTTAAAATCGGCTATGTCGACATGCAGCGTGCACTGACCGGTTCCGAGGCGGGGAAAGAGGCAAAAGAGCAACTGGCCGCCAAAGTGAAGAAGTACCAGGACGAGATCAATGTAAAGCAGGAAGATCTCAAAAAGTTAAAAGATGAGTTGGAAAAACAGGGGGCTCTGCTCCAGGACACCGTCCGTGCCGCCAAAGAAAAGGATTACCAGAATAAGCTGAAGGATTTCCAGCGGTTCACCAAGGATGCCCAGGAAGAACTTCAGGGCAAGGATGAGGAACTGACCCGCAAAATTCTGGAAGGAATGGACAAAGTTATTAAGGAGTACGGCCGCCTGAAAGAGTACACCTTTATCTTTGTAAAAAACGAAGGAATGCTCTTTGCGGATGAAAAAGCCGACCTGACAGAAGAAGTGCTGAAGTTGTTTAATTCAAACAGAAAGAAGTAACATCATGACTCATCCACGAACAGTAACCGAGCTTGCAGCGTATCTCGGCGGCGTTGTGCAGGGTAATGGGGCGGTACTTATTTCCGGTCTTGGCTCCCTCGAATCCGCCGGGCCTGAGGCGCTGACCTTTCTTGCCAACCCGAAATACGCGGCCAAAGTGGCTGAGACATCCGCCGGAGCGGTTCTTATGGCACCGGGTGGGGAGCGCTACGGGCGCACCGCCATTGAAGTGGCCAACCCGTATCTCGGCTTTGCCAAACTGCTGGCGCTTTTCTACACGTCACCCCACCAACCGCTGGGGGTACTGCAACACGCCATCGTGAGCGAAACGGCAACTATCGGTGAGGGGGCCAGCATTTATCCGGGCGCCTGTATTGGAAACAATGTGGTTGTCGGTCAGCGCACCATCATCTATTCGGGAGCTGTGATCTACAACAACGTCATCATCGGCGACGATTGTATCATCCATGCCAATGCCGTTGTCCGCGATCGCTGCCGGATCGGCAACCGCTGCGTCCTTCAACCGGGAGCAGTTATCGGCTCTGATGGTTTCGGGTACGCACCTGACGGCAGCAGCTATTATCCGATTCCGCAAATCGGCATTGTCGTACTGGATGATGATGTGGAAATCGGGGCGAGCAGCTGTATAGACAGGGCAGCTATTGAGGTAACGCGGATCATGCGCGGTACAAAACTGGACAACCTTGTACAGATTGCCCATAACTGCCAGATCGGCGAAGACTGTATGATTGTGTCTCAGGTCGGTATTTCGGGGAGCGCAAAGATCGGCAATCACGTCACGCTCGCCGGGCAGGTCGGCGTTGCCGGCCACCTCACCATCGGCGACAATGTCCTAGTTGGCGCCCAGTCGGGTGTTCCTAGCTCGCTGCCGGCAAACGCCGCCTACAGCGGGACACCGACAATGCCGCACAAGGATTGGCTGAGATCGGCGATGGTTGTACCACGGCTGCCGGAACTGAAAAAAACAGTTTCGTCTCTTGAAAAACGTATTGCAGAACTTGAAACTATCGTAAAACAGAATCATCAGGAGAGGTAATATGGAACTGAATATCAACGAAATAATGGCCATTCTCCCGCATCGCTACCCTTTTCTGATGATAGACCGCATAATCGAAATGGACATTGGCAAGCGCTGCGTAGGCATAAAAAATGTCACTATCAACGAGCCGTTTTTTCAGGGGCATTTCCCCGGCCATCCGGTTATGCCGGGAGTACTGATTATCGAAGCCATGGCTCAGGTTGCCGGCATCATGGGGTATGTTGCATCCGATGAAGCGACTCGCGCCAAGGTTACCTATTTTATGTCCATCGACAATGCCCGTTTCCGCAAACCGGTATTCCCCGGTGACCAGCTGCGTATTGAAGTGACAACCACACTGAACAGAAGAGGTATCTGGGGGGTAGCGGGTAAGGCTTTTGTCGGCAACGATCTGGTGACCGAAGCGGATCTGAAGGCCACTTTTGCATCTCCACCGAAATAAATTTTCGCTTCCCCCTCTGCGGGGGAATCCCACGGGAGAATATCATGATACACCCGACTGCAATAATTGACTCCACGGCTAAACTGGCCACAGACGTAGAAGTCGGCCCATACGCCATCATAGGCAAACAGGTGACGATCGGCAAAGGGACCACCATCGGTGCTCATGCCGTGATCGGTGACTGGACTGAGCTCGGTGAAAACAACCAGATATTCCACCAGACATCTGTCGGTGCTCCGCCCCAGGATCTTAAATACCGGGGTGAAGAGTGCTGGACCAGAATCGGCAACAACAATATGGTCCGTGAATTTGCCACGATCCATCGCGGTACGGTTTCCGGTCACTCAGAGACGGTTATCGGCAATAACAACCTGTTCATGGCATATTCTCATGTCGCCCATGACTGTATTGTCGGTAACGGCACTGTTATGGCCAATGTAGCGACGCTGGCCGGCCATGTTACCGTTGAGGACAACGTCATTATCGGCGGCCTGGTTGCTATACATCAGTTTTCACGGATAGGCGCATATTCCATGATAGGCGGCGGAACCATGGTCAGTCTGGACATCCTCCCCTACACCATAGCCACCTCCAGCAAACGGGAAGCCAGACTGCGCGGCCTCAATCTCATCGGCCTTAAACGGCGCGGTTTTACGGACGAGGCCATTGCCAACCTGAAAACAGCCTATAAGACTCTGTTCATGGCTGATTTGAAACTGCCTGACGCTATCGATCGCATCAAGATTGAAATCACCAACTGCCCGGAGGTTGATTACCTGCTGGCCTTTATCAATTCAACCCAACGCGGATTCGCCCGAGGATGAACATGCTCAGGACTGCAGTCATAGGTGTCGGCTACCTGGGTAATTTTCACGCTCAGAAGTATGCCGCAATCCCCGATGTTGAACTGGTTGGAGTGGTGGATAATGACCCGAAACGGGCGGCTGAGATTGCCACCGCGCTGGGCACTGTGGCATTCAGCGATCATCGTGAGCTGATCGGAAAAGTGGATGCGGTCAGTGTCGTTGTCCCGACCCAGTTCCATTTCACGGTGGCCCGCGATTTTCTGGCGGCCGGAGTTCATGTTCTCATTGAGAAGCCGATCACCGTTACGATTGAAGAAGCTGACGAGTTGATCGCAGTCGCTGAAAAGAACCATGTGGTTTTTCAGGTTGGCCATTTGGAACGCTTCAACCCTGTGCTGCAGGCACTTGATGGCGTGCTTCAGGATCCGATCTTCATCGAGTCTGTCCGGATAGCCCCCTTCAAACCACGCGGCACTGACGTAAATGTGGTTCTTGATCTGATGATTCATGACATAGAAATCATTCAGCACATTGTCAAATCACCCGTTGAGAGGGTTGATGCTGTCGGAGCCCCGGTCTTTACCGGTGAAGAAGACATTGCCAACGCCCGTATCCTTTTCGAGAACGGCTGTGTCGCAAACGTTACCGCCAGCCGCATCAGCCTGAAGAGCGAACGCAAGATGCGAATTTTCCAGCGCAACGCATATATCACCCTCGACTTTCAGAACCGCAAAATACTGCTCGCCCAGCAGGGAGCCGGCGAACTCTTTCCGGGGATTCCAAACGTGAAGGTGACCGAGCGGGAACTGGGAGAAGCGGATGCGCTCCGGAGCGAGATAGATTCGTTCCTGGCTGCGATTCGTGAAGGAAAAGAACCTCAAGTTAGCGGTCGTGACGGCCGGATGGCACTGGAAACAGCGCTTAAAATAAATCTCAGCCTTGACAGGAGACCTTCATGATACCGATGGTGGACCTTAAAACACAGTACCACAATCTGAAAAGTGAAATTGACCTGGCCGTGCTGAGTGCCATCGAAAGCACCCAGTTTATCCTGGGGCCGAACGTGACCGCTTTCGAACAGGATACCGCACAATATCTGGGCACCAAACACGCCATATCCTGCGCCTCTGGCACCGACGCGCTGCACCTTGCCATTCTGGCGGCCGGAATCAAACCGGGCGACGAGGTAATTACCACCCCCTTCACCTTCATCGCCACCGCTGAAGCGATCTGTTATGCAGGGGCGACGCCGGTTTTTGTGGATATCGACCCGAAAACGTTCAACATTGATCCGGCGTTGATAGAAGCGGCCATCACCCCCCGCACCAAAGCGATTATCCCGGTCCACCTTTTCGGCCAACCGGCCGACATGACGCCGATCGAGGCTATCTGCGACAAGTACAAACTGCTGTTGATCGAAGATTGTGCCCAGTCTTTCGGCGCTGCGATTGGTGGTTCGATGACCGGGAGTCTGGGGGGACTTGGCTGTTTCAGCTTCTTTCCCAGCAAGAATCTCGGCTGCTACGGCGACGGCGGATTGATTACCTGCGCTACCGATGAACTGGCGGAGCAGATCAAGGTGCTGCGCAACCATGGCAGCCGTGTACGCTACCACCACAGCGTCATCGGCTTTAACAGCCGCCTTGATGATATCCAGGCCGCCATCCTGAGGGTCAAACTCCGCCATATTGATGAGTTCAACAGTGAAAGACGCCGTGTGGCTCACCTGTACTCCGAGCTGCTGCGCGACTCGGTTACGGTGCCGTTTGAGGATGGCGTCGGTGTTCACGTCTATCACCAGTACACCGTGCTGACAGACCGCCGCGATGTCATCATGGCTAAACTGTCAGAAAAGCAGATCTCATCCGCTGTGTACTACCCGATCCCGCTCCACAGGCAGGATGTTTTTGCCGCCGCTTACGCCGGGGTACACCTTCCTGTCGCTGAAGATGTGGCCAGTCGCTGTATGTCGCTGCCGGTTTACCCGGAAATGCCCAACGAAGCGGTTCACAGGGTAGCAGAGACGATTAAAGAGGCGCTGCTTGGATAGTGACAGCAGCCATGCAACTCGCACAAGTCGCATACTGATCGTCGCCGGCGAAGCCTCCGGCGACATCTACGGTGCCGACCTGGTGCGGGAAGCAGTGCGGCTTGACCCTGATCTCCATTTTTCCGGTATCGGCGGAGCCCGCATGCGCGAAGCGGGGGTTGAGACGCTGGTTGACTCAGGAGTCATGGCGGTTGTCGGACTGGTTGAGGTCATAAAGCACTTTGACGTCATTGCATCCGCCTTCCGTAAACTCAAACAGATTATCATCCAAAGCCCCCCCGACCTGCTTATTCTCATCGACTACCCCGGCTTCAATCTGCGCCTCGCCAAAGTCGCCAAAAAGGCCGGAGTCAAGGTGCTGTACTACATCAGCCCGCAGATCTGGGCATGGCGCCAGGGGCGGGTCAAGAAGATAGCCCGGCTGGTGGATCACATGGCCGTCATACTCCCCTTCGAAGCACCCTTCTACCGTCAGTTCGGAGTACCGGTCACCTTTGTGGGCCACCCCATGATTGACCTTGTCAACGTAACTCTGGATCGTTCTGCCGCCGCGAACAGCTTCAACCTTGATCCATCGCGCAAGATTGTCGGCCTGTTTCCCGGCAGCCGGCGCAATGAGATTGAACGCCTCCTGCCGGTAATTATCGGGGCAGCGGTGAAATTAAAGGAAAGATTTTCAGATATCCAGTTTATCCTCCCGCTGGCATCAACCCTGGAAAGTGACGATATAGTCCCGCTACTGACCGCTGCCGGCCTTGACGTCGCCATCACCCGTGACCGGATTCATGACATGATCCGCGCCTGCGATGCGGTCATTTCCGTGTCCGGCACCGTTACTCTTGAAATTGCCCTGGTGGGGACTCCCATGGTGATCATCTACAAACTTTCGCCGCTTACCTACCAGCTTGCCAAACGTCTGGTGAAGATCGATAACATCGGGCTTTGCAACATTGTCGCCGGAGAAACGATGGTGCGGGAACTGATACAGGACCAGGCAAACCCTGATGAAATCGCTGCGGAGATCGGAACGCTGCTCACCGATCACACCTATGAAACTGCAATCAGAAACAAGCTTGGCGAAGTACGCTCTAAATTAGGTGGGGGTGGAGCTTCCCGGCACGTAGCCCGGCTTGCCCTCGCACTCTGCGGAAGGTGTAATGATACCGCTGTTGCACAGCCCGGGTACACCAATGAATAAAGGTATCTGGTTACTACAGGCGGCTCTCTTCTATCTCAGTACTCTGTTCATAGCCGCGCTTCCCCGATTCCTAACGGCCCGCATCGGCAAAAATATCGGCAAATTCCTGTTCAATATTCTCCACAGCCGCAGAGAAATTGCCATCGACAACATCAGGCAGGCACTTCCCTACATGAAGCGCCACCCCGCCTGGGCAGGAACTTACGAAACCGCCGAGGAAATTGCCCTGGCTACATTCATGAATCTGGGCATTTCCATTGTGGAGGTGTTTCGGCTGTATCACGGCAAAGGGGCCGATTTAATCAACTCCATGACGGTTCAGGGGCTGGAATTCTTTCAGCAGGCCACCGGCAAGGATAAGGGTGTGATCTGCGTGAGCGGCCACTGCGGCAACTGGGAACTTATTTCGCTTTCCTTCAAGCAGCAGCTGGGCGTGAACGTGTGGGCAATCGTCCGAATGCAGAACAATCCGTACCTCAATACCATTGTCGAAAAAATGAGGATGGGATACGGCAACAAGATAATTTACAGCAAATCGGCCCTGAAACCTATCCTGGGCGTGCTCAAAAACAAAGGTGTTATCGGCATGCTGGCAGATCAGGCCGTTTTTGAAGATAACGGCGCCCCTATCGAGTTTCTCGGCAGAAAAGCCTGGGCGAACAAAGCGCCCGTCATTATCGCCCACAAAACCGGGGTTCCTCTTGTTCCGGTTTTTGGCTATCGCGAGAACGGCTGTCACGTACTGACCGTCCTCCCGGAGTACGTTCTATGCGGCGATCGTACAGAAGCGGGTATTTTGCAGGACACTCAAGCATTATCGCGCTATCTGGAGGATTTTATCTGCGCTCATCCGGCTGACTGGTACTGGGTACATCGCCGCTGGAAACGGGCGGGAGAACCGATATGACAACTAAAACCCGTGATTTTCTACTTCCAATTATCCTGCTTATTGTTGCGACAGCAGTGATTGGCGTAACCGGTGCTGACCTGCGCGTTGCCGCTCCGTTTTTCATCAAAGGCGCGTGGCCGGTCGGGGAACAGCAGCCATGGCATCTTCTCTATCTGCTTGACCGACTGCCATCAATTACACTTGGCTGTGTCGGTCTGGCCGCCGTTCTCACAGGATACTTCAGCACACAGCGCCGCAGCTGGATCAAACCGGGGCTGTTTCTCGTGATTCTTCTGGCCCTCGGTCCTGGCCTGATTGTGAACTCCGTTTTTAAAGAGTATTGGGGGCGACCCCGCCCACGGGAAGTCGTTCAGCTCGGCGGTACAAAAGAGTTCCTGCATCCCTGGCAAAAAGGCATAGCCCACAAAGGGCGTTCATTCCCTTCGGGACACGCTTCGGCCGCATTCTACCTGACGGCTCCGTTTTTCGTATATCGCCGCAGGAAGCCGAGAGTCGCCGCCCTCTGGATGACAGGCGGGCTGATATTCGGGGTATTAATGAGCATGGCCCGCATCACGCAGGGTGGGCACTTTTTAAGTGACAATCTCTGGGCGTGGGGCATGGTTCACCTGACTGCGGTCACGTTGTATTACCTGCTGCGGCTTGACCGCGACGAAGTTCCTGCGCCGGTATCGTAACCAGCTCCATGTTCTTTACTGCCTACAACATATTCTCCATTCTGCTGCTGATTCCGGTTTTTCTGTTCAATATCTATCGATCCGTCAAGCTTGGCTGGCCGCTGGCCATTGCCGAACGGTTCGGCCACGTACCCCGTAAGCTGCTGTCACCCATCGCCGGTCGTCCGGTTATCTGGCTGCATGCTGTTTCGGTTGGTGAAGTGATCGCCGCCAGGCCGCTGCTCAAGTCACTGCGCAACGCCTATCCGGGCCATGCTCTTGTCGTCACCTGTACGACCGAAACCGGAAAAACAACCGCCGCCGGTTTTCCAGAAGTTGATCTGTGCCTCTACTTTCCCTTTGACTTTCTCCCGTCAGTGCGTGCCATACTCGGCGCGCTCAGGCCCCGTATCATCATTGTGATGGAAACGGAAATCTGGCCCAACTTCTGCCGTGAAGCCGCCAGGTGGGACATTCCGCTACTGCTGGCCAATGGCCGTATTTCGGACCGGTCGTTTCCTCGCTATCTGAAATTTTCCTGGTTTTTCCGCCCCGCCCTGCGCTGTTTCTCGTCGATCTGTATGCAGTCGGAAACCGGCCGTGAACGGATCGCTGCCATTGGTGCTGATCCGCGAATCGTTACGGTTTCCGGCAATTTGAAAAATGATATCCCCAGCCGCCAAGTAGCTGAAGAAGAGCGGAAACAGCTGCGTTCCCGCTACGGCATTCCGGCTGAAGCCTGCGTTCTGACCGCCGGCAGTACCCGCGACGGAGAAGAACAGTACCTGATTTCGGCATACCGGGAACTGTCAGCAGAGATCAACGATCTGTTTCTCATCCTGGTGCCGCGCCATCCGGTGCGGGTGGGTGAAATATCTGCACTGCTTGACAGCGCCGGGATGCACTACCAACGGCGCACAGCCCACGCCGACGGACGTATGCAGCAGTGTGGCGAAGTGCTTTTGGTGGACACGGTCGGCGAGATGATGAATCTGTATGCACTGTCTGATATCGCCTATGTGGGCGGCAGCCTTGTACCGTTTGGCGGACATAACCTCCTGGAGCCGGCATCCGTTGGTGTGCCGAGCATTTTTGGGCCGCATATGGAAAATTTCCGGGAGATCGAGGGCCTCATTTTGCAGTACGGTGCCGGTATCCAGATTCACAGTCCGGAAAAAATGGCAGATACCTGGCGCACCATGATTTCCAGCGCCGAACTCCGGAGGATAGTGGGACAGAACGGGCTGAAGGTACTGCGGGATAACGGCGGAGCGACGGAGCGTCACATGGAAGTAATTTCGGGATATGTATGAGTGAATCGTATCATACCTACTGGAGGGGACTGGCTTCAGGCGGTCGAACCTCGCCGCGAGACAAAGTGGTGCTCCTGTTCCTGACACCGTTTTCATGGCTGTATTCCCTGATCCAGCGGCTGCGGGCAGGCCTGTATTCGGTTGGTCTGCTGCGCACGTCCCGCCTCCCCCGCCCGGTGGTTTCGATCGGCAACCTGACCGTCGGCGGCACCGGTAAAACTCCGGTAACCGCGTACATTGCCCGGTTTCTCCTGGCACAGGGATACAAGGTGGCGGTGCTTTCCCGAGGGTATGGCGGAGCATTGGAGGGGCAGACCTGTGTTGTCAGCGACGGCTCTACCATAATGCAGGGGGCCGCAGAGTGCGGCGATGAACCGTATCTGCTGGCTTCAACAGTGCCGGGGCTTATGGTCGTAATCGGTACCGATCGCCACACCGCCGGTCAGCTGGCTATGCAGCAGCTGGCACCGGACATTTTCCTGCTGGATGACGGCTTTCAGCACCTGCGCCTGCATCGTGACCTGAATATTCTGCTGTTGGACTTTTCCCACCCCTTCGGGAACAGATTGACCCTGCCGGCCGGAATCCTGCGGGAGCCGTTACCGGCGCTGCACCGGGCAGACCTGGTGCTGTTCACGCGTGCTCCAGAGGGGGCAGTGATAAGTACTCCCACCGGTGAGATTCCCGCGTGCGTCTCCAGCCACACCATCGCCGACCTGCTCCCGCTGGGCAGCGATTTTCCAGTATCTTTTTCAAGCTGCCACGACACTAGAGTGCTGGCCTTTGCCGGTATTGCCGACCCGGAGTCGTTTTTTGCCGGTCTACGTGAAAAGGGGCTGAATCTGGTGCACTGCATTCACTTCCCGGATCATGTCGCCTATGGGCCGGAACGGTGCACTGAAATTGCTGATGCGCTAAGGAACAGCGGCGCAGATATGATTGTCACAACGGAGAAAGACGGGGTTAAATTGGCGGGGCTATCGGGGGAATTGAGGGCAAAGACATTTCTCGCCCGGTTGGAGCTGACGCTTGGCAATCCCGCGATACTGGAAAAAATGCTGACAGAACTGCTGCACCCTCAGGATGTATAACAAGAACTCCATATTTGGACTTTATCAAGGACGTCCCGCACCGTAATCAGCTTCATACGATCAGGGCGATTTTCCATGGACACCGGATAATCTTCACCCGGCTCACCGTACGCATCAATCATAAGATCGCCGAATTTTCGGTAGGGGCCGACCCGCTTCGGATTGGAAAAGCCCATCAGGGACACAACCGGACGATCAAGAGCGACGGTGATATGCAGCGGCCCGGTATCAAGTGAAATAACCAGTGCCGCACCATCCAGAATCCCAACCAGTCCCCGTAAACCACCATTCCCCAGAGCACTCAGCGGCGCCTGTTTCGCCCGTTCCATGATGATCCGCTCGCACTCCACTTCGACCGGTGAGCGCCCCCCCACCAGAATCGGCTGCAGGCCAAAATCAGCATACAAAGCATCACAGACCTCTGCCCACCGTTCAGGAAACCAGTTTTTCTGCAGCTTGCTGGTCGCCACAACTATCGGCACCGCCGGCCGGTCTATTGCAGAGTAAAAAGAGCGTTGCCAGGACCGTTCCTCCTGGTTCCAGGGCCCAAGCTCCCAGGTAACCGGAGTGATCGGCGCACCGAGCCAGTCGCAGAACTCAAGATACTGATCCTGCACGTGCTGCATGGCATGGGGGGGAATGCGGTGAGTGGTGAACAGCCAGTTGAGGTCGCGGGCGCGGGCGAAGTCGAAGCCGAGCTTCACCGAGGCGTTGATGAATGAGGTGATAATATTGGCCTTGAAATACACCTGCAGATCGATAACCAGATCGAATTTCCGGGAGCGAAGCTGTTCCCGAACGGCCAGGAATCCGCCGATCCCGCGGGTCCGGTCAAACAGAATTATTTCGTCAACCAGATGATGACCGCGTACCAGCGTAGCCGGTCCCGGCTGTAGAATCCAGGTCACCTTCATGGCAGGGTTCAACCGTTTAAGAGAGTGCAACACCGGCAGAACGTGTACCGTATCACCAACAGCGCTCATCATGACTATGCAGACACGGTCTGTTCTAACGTGCATCATTTCTTCTCCTCTGCACCGGGGGCCAGCCGGGCCAGTGAATCCTCAGTGAAATCAAGCCCCCACCTGGTGCGCCACTTCCGTGCCGACTGCGCCAAACGTTTGAAGTTGCGGGCGGCAATGTCACATCCGCCAGGAAAGGTGACCCGATCCACGTCAAGCAGATATGCGGTCGGATCGGTACCACTGCCGGCGATGTAGATGTTTTTCAAATTCAGATCGGCATGCCACCCGCCGGCGGAAACAAGCGCATCCAGCAACCGACGGACCGCCACCAGAATCTGATCCCGCTCTGCATTCCCGGCTTTTTCCCAGACAGCGGGGAAATCACCCCCCTCCGGCAGCCGGCGCGTCATGACATCGCTCCGGGCGATGATCCCGGCAACAGGATAGACCGCATAGGCGATGACTTCAGCAGTCGGCACCCCGGCAGCGGCCAGGCGGAGATAGGTTGCCAGCTCCAATGGTGCCCGCGTAGGAGCGAGAAAGTACTCACCGGTCAGATTACGCAGCAGACCGCCATGACAATTTCTCCGGACAACCACCGCTGTTGCCGGCGATGTCGGCAGATCAACGGAGTGGATGACTCCACGCCCATGCATTTTTTCTTTCACCGGCTGCCGGGCCGCCCATTCGTAAAGGGTTTGGCCATCAAGCGCCTCGGCAACAGCCGCAGCAGCCCAGGTACAGGCAACAGCCCGGCACCACCCCACGTCAAGATGGGCGTAGCCTGATTGCTGTTCATCGACCTTGTTACTGTATGGAGAAATAATGGCAGGGGTCATGGATCTCGGTGGGTTAGGCTGGTGAACTGACTGTTTTTATGATTAGTTTTCCGCCGTTTGTAAATATCATTCATATCAAAGTATCGTCAACATGAAACTGGGAGAATATCAACAGATATCGGTATTTTACTTCAAAAGCGCCGTCAAATATGGCATATTGGCCAATCTCTTGATTACCATGGAACCTATGCTGCCACCTGAATTATTACTGATACTTGCGTGCCCGGTCTGCAAGGGGGAACTGTTCCAGAGCGAAACTGACCTGCCGCTGCACTGTCCACGCTGCAACAGACACTACCCGGTGACTGACGACGTACCCATACTGTTTTCGGAACAAACCACCGTCGATTTACTGGCAAAAGGTGAGGCAGCGTGAAGGAATTACAGCACGAAACCATCAGGAAAATACTGATCCGCTCAGTTAACTGGATCGGTGACGCGGTGATGACCACACCGGCAATCAGTGTTATCAGGGAGCATTTTCCGAACGCTGAAATCACTATTCTCGCCAATGCAATGGTATCACAGCTTTTTTTACACCATCCGGGCATTGACCGCATCATTACCTTTGATCGTCAGGGGCGGCATCACGGCGTTGCCGGAAGATTGCGTCTGGCCGCCGAGCTCCGCAGGCATTCGTTCGACCTCGCCATTATCCTGCCAAACTCTTTCGATTCGGCTCTGGTCCCCTGGCTGGCCCGTATTCCCAACCGAATAGGCAAATGCAGTGATGGGCGCACACTGTTGCTGAGTGGCCGGTTTTACCCGGAAAAGGGAGGGAGCGCCTGCCATGAAGTGGACTATTACCTGAACCTTTTGGCCCATTTCGGGATCACGGGCGGACGCACTCCCCTGCACCTCTCCCTTACTCCCGAAGAGATGGACAACGCCTCAGCACTGTTGGAAGCACATGGCATAAAACCGGATGATTTTGTTATCGGCATCAACCCTGGTGCAAGCTACGGTTCAGCAAAGCGCTGGTATCCTGACCGGTTTGCCCAGGTTGCCAGTCAACTGGCAACTAAATGGTCGGCAAAGATTGTTATTTTCGGCGGGCCGGGTGAAACAGCGATTTCCGCAGATATTGATCATCGTCTGGAAGGAACGGCGGTAAATGTGGCCGGAAAAACCTCCGTGCGCGAACTGATGGCGTTGATCAAGCGCTGTAATTTTTTTATAACCAACGACTCCGGTCCCATGCACATCGCCGCCGCTTTTGATGTGCCTCTGGTGGCGATTTTCGGTTCAACAGATCATAGAGGGACTTCCCCCTACAGCAATAAATCCGTAGTTGTACGGACTGACGTTGAATGTGCGCCATGCAAACTGCGGGAGTGCCCTACTGATCATCGTTGTATGACAACCGTTACCGAAGTACTTGTAATTAATGCGGCGCTGAAGCTTGCTAAAAAGCTGCAAGACAGATAACGGCCTACGGGGCGTTCATCTCCGCTCCTGCAGACAAAACTCACAAGGACTATCAAATGGCTGTATTTAAAAGACTACTGCTTTACATGAAACCCTACTGGTGGCGCATAGTGCTTGCTGCTTTAGCGTCATCTGCCTATGGCGGGCTTGATGCCGCCTTTGCCTACATGGTTGAGCCGTTATTGAAAAAAATATTCGTGACGAACGATATGTTCATCTTTTCGATTCTTCCGTTCATCATAATACTGATTTTCGTTTTTCGTGGTATCTGCCGGTATCTCAATGACTATTTCATGAGAACTGCGGCTCAGCTTGCGGTGCAGGATGTACGCAACGAAATTTTCAGAAATAATATTGTTCTCGACCTGAGTTTTTTCCACCGTAACCAGACCGGGTCACTCATGTCCCGTATTGTGAACGATGTTGCCATGATGCAGGACGGTGTGGGAGGAATAGTCACCGGACTTTTTCGGGACGCCATCGGCCTTGTTTCCCTGATTGGTGTAATTTTCTACCGGGACTGGCATCTTGCAATCATATCAATACTCGTGATCCCCCTGTCCATCTATCCAGCCCAGTTTTTAGGTAAAAAAATCAAACTCAACGCTCGAAAGGGCCAGGAAGAAGCGGGTGACTTCGCCAATATCCTTCAGGAATCACTGAGCGGCATCAAGGTTGTCAAGGCATTCTCACTTGAAAAAATCATGGTCGATCAGTTCGTACGGGCAAACCGGATGTATTACAATTTTGTCCGTAAATTAATAAAATACAGTTCCCTCTCTTCCCCCATCATGGAAATCATCACATCACTCGGCATCGCGGCGGTTGTATTTTTCGGCGGCAGCAAGGTCATGGCCAACACACTGACTGCCCCTGAATTTTTCTCCTTTATTACTGCCATGGCGCTGGTGTATTCACCTCTGAAAAAGCTGATTTCGGCCTACAGTGAAGCGCAGCGATGTCTGGGCGCCTCTGAACGGGTATTCGAAATTATTGACGCCCGGTCCGAGATTATCGACGCACCTGACGGCAAAACTCTCACCCGTGATGACAACCGGGTTGAATTCAAAGATGTCTGCTTTAAGTACCAGGACGATTACGTCCTCAAAAACGTCTCTCTGGTGGCAGAAAAAGGGCAGATGGTTGCACTGGTCGGTCCATCAGGAGGGGGGAAGAGTACTCTTGTTTCCCTGATAGCACGGTTCTTTGATACAAGCAGCGGACAGGTACGAATCGGACAGCACGATATCCGCAGCATCAGCAAAGCCAGTCTCATGGGCAATATTGCCCTTGTCGACCAGGAAACAGTTCTATTCCATGATACGGTGGCAAACAACATTCGCTATGGGAAACCCGGAGCAACAGACGATGAGATAATTGCTGCGGCACAAGCAGCATATGCCCACGATTTCATAATGGCTATGCCCAGCGGCTATGGCACCAGCATTGGTGATCGAGGCGTGCGGCTTTCCGGTGGACAACGCCAGAGGATCTGTATCGCCCGGGCAATCCTGAAAAATGCACCGATTCTGATCCTCGACGAAGCAACCAGCGCCCTGGACACCGAAAGCGAACAGATGGTACAAAAAGCACTGGATAATCTGATGCAGGACCGAACTACATTTGTGATCGCGCACAGACTTTCCACTGTGCTGCACGCCGACAAGATAATTGTTCTGGAAAACGGCTGTGTGGTTGAGAGCGGGACCCATCAGGTGCTGGTTCAGAATAGCGGCCTTTACAGCAGGCTTTGCTCCCAGCAGTTCGGCGCAGCCGCAAGCAGCGATGAATAGAGACAAGAAGGCCCATATGCTATCAGAGAAAAAACCGCTTCTGACCATCGCCATCCCGACGTACAACAGGGCTCAATACCTTGACCGTTGCCTCTCCCTGATTGTCAAACAAACTGCAGCATATGGAGATCTGGTCGAACTGGTTGTTTCGGATAACTGTTCAACCGATACCACGGAAGAAATCGTCAACCGGTTCATTGCTGACGGACAGGCCATTAGGTACATAAAAAACGACTGTAATGTTGGCCCTGACAAAAATTTCCGGCAATGTTTTGAATCGGCAAACGGTACTTATTTTTTACTTTTTTCCGATGATGACCTTTTTCTGGATGGCTCACTGAATAAAATAATGACCCTGATTGAGAATGGCGAGTACGGCATCATCTACCTGAGAAGCTATTTTTTCGTTTCCGATTATCTTCGCGAAAGGCCAAACAGAAAAACAACCGGGCCTGTGATCGTAGATGACCTTAAACAATTCATTTACATGGTTGATGTCTGGTTTACGTTCATTTCCGGCAATGTGGTCAATAAAAGTCTGGTTAACCTGAATCTGAATTTGGAGGACTTTGAGCAGACCAATCTGCTGCAGCTTTCCTGGACTTTTTCCAGCCTGTTCAATTCACCCAGGAATGTGTATTACGATGATTATCTTGTTGCCGGTCAAGGGGATAACTCGGGGGGATACAAATTTTGTGAGGTATTCGGCAGCAAAATGTATGCTGTCTTCCAGATATTTGTCGAAAAGTTCGGTATAGAGCGCGAATATTTTGATATCATCACAAGAAAGTCCCTGAAAAAGCATCTGTCAAAGTTCATTCTCACGTCAAGAAAAGGATTTGGCAGCCATTGTGAAGAAGATTATTTAAGCATTCTGCACCCGGTATATAACCGTTATCTGAGTTATTGGATTTTCGTATATCCGGCAATTACTTGGCCGTTACCTCTGGCAAAACTATGGTGCAAGATTTTCCGTTTTTTTGCGAAGCTGTTCAGAAAGCTGTAATCATTGCCCTGCGGTACGAAAGCAGCACTATTTTTTCAATCCACTACGGTCGCACGCGAAAGGATTCTCATCCATGAAAGTTGTAATCCTTGCGGGGGGATTCGGCACCCGCATCAGTGAAGAGTCCCATCTGAAGCCGAAACCGATGATAGAAATCGGAGAACGGCCGATTCTTTGGCATATCATGAAAATATATTCCAGTTACGGCTTCAATGATTTCATAGTGTGCCTGGGTTACAAAGGGTACTGCATCAAGGAGTATTTCGCCCATTATTTCCTACATGAGTCTGACGTTACCTTCGATTTCAAAAGCCAGAGCGAGCGGTTGATTCACCACCATTCGGCAGAGCCCTGGACCGTTACACTGGTTAATACGGGAATTGAGACGATGACGGGGGGACGGGTCAAGCGCATTCAAGAGTACGTCGGCGATGAGCCCTTTATGCTGACCTATGGCGATGGAGTGGCAAACGTTAATATTGATGACCTGGTTCGTTACCATAAAGCACACGGCAAACTCGCCACCGTTACATCGATTCAACCGGCCGGACGTTTCGGCGCGCTGGATCTTGACGATGACAACCTGATAGAAGGGTTCAAGGAAAAACCGAAAGGCGACGGCGCCTGGGTAAACGGGGGTTTTTTTGTCCTGCAGCCGGAAATATTCAATTACCTGGACAATGATGCCACCGTCCTGGAAAAAGAACCGCTTGAGCGCCTTGCCCGCGACCGCCAGTTGGTAGCATACAAACACTCTGACTTCTGGCAGCCGATGGACACGCTGAGGGACAAGGTATATCTGGAAGAGCTCTGGAAAAGCGGCACCGCACCGTGGAAAACATGGAAATAAACTTCTGGCACAACAAAAAAGTATTTGTCACCGGGCACACCGGTTTCAAGGGGAGTTGGCTCTGCCTCTGGCTGACACACCTCGGCGCCCGTGTCACCGGTTACGCCCTCACCCCCCCGACAGAGCCAAGCCTGTTTGAACTGGCCGGCGTCGGCGAACTTGTTGATTCATGCATCGCCGATGTCCGTGATGCCGACCTGCTGAGCCGCACCCTTTGCGAAGCGGAACCGGAAATTGTTATTCATATGGCGGCACAACCGCTTGTGCGTGACTCCTACCGTATTCCGGCCGAAACATACGCAGTAAACGTCATGGGCACGGTCAACCTGCTGGAAGCCGTTCGCACCTGTCCGTCGGTACGGGCCGTCGTCAATGTCACAACCGACAAATGCTATGAAAACCGGGAATGGGTGTGGGGCTATCGGGAAAACGACCCGATGGGAGGGTTTGACCCCTATTCCAGTAGTAAAGGATGCTCCGAACTGGTAACAGCCGCGTACCGCAACTCTTTCTTTCAGCAGTCACCCGTTGCCGTGGCCACTGCCCGGGCCGGCAATGTCATCGGCGGAGGAGACTGGGCTACCGACAGACTTATTCCCGATGTTGTGCGCTCTCTACTCGCCGGCGAACCGGTCAGAATCCGCAATCCCCACGCAATCCGCCCCTGGCAGCATGTTCTTGAACCACTGTCCGGATATCTGAAACTGGCTCAACGGCTCTATGAGCAGGGCGGAGAGTACGCAGAGGGATGGAACTTTGGGCCGGCCGACAGTGATGCGCAACCGGTGGAATGGATCGTACAGCATATGTGCGGGCTCTGGGGCACCGGTGCCGGTTATGAAATCGACCGGGGGGAGCACCCCCATGAAGCTCACTACCTTAAGCTTGACTGTTCAAAAGCCCTGATGCGGCTCGGATGGCAACCACGCTGGAGCCTGGACTTGGCCCTGAGCAGTATTGTGCAATGGGTTGATGCCTACCGGGCCGGCAGCAACATCCGGCACTGTTGTCTTGAACAGATTACATCTTACGAAAATTCAGTCCCGAGGTACTTGTGAAAAAAACAGATGAGCAGCAGTTGCGCCGGCAGGCAATAGACGCCGCCATTGCATACTACAACCAGGTGCATGCCCCGAAAAGACCGTTCGCACCGGGTGATCGTATCCCTTATGCCGGGCGTGTGTTTGATGAAGCGGAAATCAGCAACCTGATTGACGCTTCTCTCGATTTCTGGCTCACTACCGGGCGATACGCCGAAACGTTTGAAAAAGAATTTGCCGCGTTTCTTGATATTCAACACTGTTCACTGGTTAATTCGGGATCATCGGCAAATCTCCTCGCTTTCATGGCTCTGACATCACCCAAACTTGGTGACAGGCGCATCCGTCCCGGTGACGAAGTTATTACCGTTGCTGCTGCATTCCCGACGACCGTTGCCCCGATTATCCAGTTCGGTGCTGTTCCGGTGTTCGTTGACGTTTCGCTCCCCACCTATAATATTGATGTTTCGCAGCTTGACGCAGCATTGTCAGAAAAAACCAGGGCCGTCATGGTGGCCCATACGCTTGGCAACCCGTTTGATCTGGCTGCAGTCAAGGCCTTTTGCGATAAGCACAACCTCTGGCTGGTCGAGGACAACTGCGATGCTTTGGGATCGCGTTACCAACATAATGGTGTCTGGAAGTACACCGGCACCATCGGGGATATCGGCACATCAAGCTTTTATCCCCCACATCATATGACCATGGGTGAAGGCGGCGCCGTTTATACCGACGATGCATTACTTCACCGCATTGTTGAATCTTTCCGCGACTGGGGGCGCGACTGCTGGTGCCCTTCAGGCCGGGACAACACCTGCAGCAACCGCTTCGGGCAGCAGTTTGGTGGGCTGCCTTTTGGCTATGATCACAAATATGTCTATTCCCACTTCGGCTACAATTTGAAAGTCACCGACATGCAGGCCGCTATCGGCTGTGCGCAACTGGAAAAACTCCCCGGATTTATTGAGGCACGCAAGCGGAACTGGCAGCTGTTACGTGATGGGCTGACGGGTCTTGAAGATAAGCTTGTTCTGCCCGAGGCAACAGAAAACTCTGATCCTTCATGGTTCGGCTTTCTGCTTACGGTTCGTGAGGGGAGTGCAATTACCCGTGACAAGCTTGTCAGTAAACTTGAGGGCAAAGGAATTCAGACCCGTATGCTCTTTGCCGGGAACCTGATTAAGCACCCCTGCTTTGATGAGATGCGTCGGGAGAATAAAGGCTATAGAGTAGTAGGTGCATTAGCCGACACTGACCGCATCATGCGAGATACCTTCTGGGTTGGCGTGTATCCGGGAATGACGGATGAAATGGTGGAGTATATGGTCGAAACCATTAAAAACTGTACGGCAAATATTTAAGCTGCATATGAGAATCTTCCTGACAGGCGGCAGCGGATTCATCGGTAGAAATATCATCGAGATGCTTGGCAGGCGTCATGACATTCTCGCCCCGGGAAGTCCTGAACTTGACCTCAGCGATGAGAATGCTGTTGAGAATTATTTCCGCAACAACGAGATCGACATTGTTATCCATTCTGCCGTACGGCCGGGACATCGGAACGCCAAGGACCCTTCAAACCAGCTCTACCTGAACA
>CAINRC010000103.1 GCA_903852495.1 uncultured Geobacteraceae bacterium
AGTTCAGCAACTGTAACCCCATCCCCACCCCAGCCCTCCCCTGGAAGGGGAGGGAGAAGTCAATTGTAGTCTGATCCCATGCAGTCAAGCGGGCCTAGCTGCTAATGGAGGGGTTTTAGTCCCTTCCCCTTCAAGGGGAAGGTCAGGATGGGGATGGGGTATCTGTGATCGGTCAAACAAACAATAAAAGAAAATATGGTTTGTCAGTTCAGCAACTGTAACCCCATCCCCACCCCGGCCCTCCCCTTGAAAGGGAGGGAGATTCAATAGCCCGTTAAGGGAGTGGAAAATTCATTTTAGGCATTTGCAAGATACACAAATGATATCTGTTTGCAGCTACGGGGAACTCACATGGGTTCCCCGTAGCTGTTTCACGTTCGGCGGGATGGTGTTATGGTCAGAACGTCCCGTACGGAGTAGCAGGTAAATGAGCCGGAGTGTTCGCAGGTGCCGCCCGGGTATATTGGGCCGGCCAGGGCGTCAGGTGGCCGAGTTCACGTGCTGCCCGCAACGGCCAGTGGGGATCGCGGAGCAGTTCCCTGCCGAGCAGTACAAGATCGGCCTGGCCGCTGCGCACAATATGATCGGCCTGAGCCGGACTGGTGATCATCCCCACCGTCCCGGTAGCCAACCCGGTTTCCCGGCGGATCTTATCTGAAAATGCGGTCTGGTAGCCGCTGCCGAGCGGAATTTTTGCGCTTGCCAGATTTCCCCCCGAAGAACAGTCGATCAGATCGACACCCAGAGATTTGAGCCCATGGACGAGCTCCAGTGACTGGGCTAGATCCCAGCCGCCGTCAGCCCAATCCGTTGCCGAAATTCTCACAAACAGCGGCAGATGTTCCGGCCAGACTTCACGAACGGCGGAAACGATATCGCGCAGCAGCCGGGTACGGTTTTCAAAACTGCCGCCGTACCGGTCGGTCCGTTGGTTGCTGAGCGGTGAAAGGAACTGGTGGAGTAGATAGCCATGGGCGGCATGAACCTCGGCGATACGGAATCCGGCAAGCAGTGCCCGGCGCGCCGCCTGGACAAAAGCCGCTATAATGTCGTCGATACCCTCTTGCGACAGGGCGCACGGCAGGGCGCAGCCACCGTCGAATGGGATGGCGCTGGGTGCCACCACCGGCCAGCCTCCCTCGGTTTCGCCAAGGGTTCCCGGTCGGTTTTCATGCGGTGCGGCAACGCTGGCCTTGCGGCCGGCATGGGCCAGCTGAATGCCGGCTACGCTCCCCTGTTGGTCGATAAAACGGACTATGCGGGCAAGCGGTTCAATGTGGGCGTCGTCCCAAATCCCCAGATCTTTCGGGCTGATACGCCCCTGCGGGGTTACGGCGGTGGCCTCGGTCAGTATCAAGCCGGCTCCGCCTGCAGCACGGGCGCCGTAATGGATCAGATGCCAATCGCTGACATGGCCGTTTTCGCCGGAATATTGGCACATGGGTGAAACTGCGATCCGGTTCGGCAGTGTCACGCCCCGGAGTGTAAGTGGTGCAAACAGATGCGTCATGGTCTGCTCTCCTTTGTTGTAGTTGATGCTGAACCGCGCAATTACACGGTCGTGCCATGTAATTCTTTTTTTTCGCGGATAACCCTAAATCTCCCCTTATCTAAGGGGAGACTGAGGGGGGTTAGTATTTAGCTGCCACAGATCGGTAGTGTATTCAACATACCACAATATTGCAGGTTTCGGTGGTCAGATCAAACACAACTCTGGCTCTATTGTGCCTCAACTGGGTGATGACCTGCCCGATCTTCTCATCCATGCTGTAGCCGCAGTCGGTCAGCTCGGACCACTCCCGCGTGACAAACTCCTCCAGCATCCTCCGCAGGGTATCCGGATCTATCCGCTCCCATGGCACAACAATTCCTTCTTCATCCATACGGTTTGTTCTCCTCTGCGGCCCCTGAAACCGTCTGACAGAATCATACCACCAGCAGGTCAGGAAGATACATCAGTTCACTCCGCAAACGGTGAATTTTATCGGGTTGACAGTGCGGGGCCTTGGCGGTTATTGTTTCTGCCCCATGAAGATAAAACGACTCGAAATATCCGGCTTCAAAAGTTTTGCCGAGAAAACGGTGCTGGACTTCCAGCAGGACGTGACCGGTGTGGTCGGTCCCAACGGCTGCGGAAAGTCCAATATCGTTGATGCCATCCGCTGGTGCATGGGGGAACAGTCCGCCAAAAACCTGCGTGGCAAGGCGATGGAAGATGTTATTTTCGTCGGCAGCGAGAACCGGAAGCCGTTGGGGGTTGCTGAAGTTTCGCTGGTTTTCTCCACCGAGGATGGTCGCGCTCCGGCCAAATATCTGGATTACTCTGAAATTCAGCTTACCCGCCGTCTGTACCGGGACGGCGAAAGCGACTACCTCATAAACAAAATCCCCTGCCGTCTGCTGGACATAACCGAACTCTTTATGGACACCGGTGTCGGTACCCGCGCCTATTCAATTATCGAACAGGGAAAAATCGGCCAGATTCTCCATTCCCGACCGGAGGAGCGCCGCTTCCTGATCGAGGAAGCTGCCGGGGTCACCAAATTCAAGTCGCGTAAACAGCTGGCACTCAAGAAGATCGAAGGAACCCGGCAGAATCTGGCCCGTCTGGCGGATGTGCTGGGAGAGATCCGGCGCCAGTTGGCGTCACTGCAGCGTCAGGCGAAAAAAGCGGAAAAGTTCCGGGAATATCGTGACGAACTGCGTGAAATTGAACTGCTCTTTGCGGCGCGGGATTTTCGCGAAACACAGATTCAGCGGGGAGCGGCAGAGCGTGAGCTGGCCGGACTCAATGAACGGATGCGCGATGTTTTTGCTTCGTCCGCACTGGGTGAATCCCGGGCTGAAGAGGCTCGCGTCGCGCTGCTGGAAGCGGAAAAAGAGCTGACGGTCGCACAGGAGGAAATTTTCCGGGTCAGGAGCGAGTTCAGTACGACCGGTAACGCTCTGGAGTTTCAGCGAAAAGAGCTGGCCGGACTGGATGGACGTCTGGCCCGGCTGTCCGCCGAGAGTGCCGAGTTGGATAAACGGTTACGGGAGTGCGGGGATCAGCGCGGCCTGATGGAGCTTCGCCGGGACACCGGTGCGGTGGATTCCGCCACAATGCAGGCGGAACTGGAACAGTGTGAAGCGGTGATGGCAGAGCACCAGCAGGCTGAAGAGGCGCTGAATCAGGAGTTGGAGAACCGTCGCCGGGAACTTTTTACCGCCCTGGCCGAAGCATCCCAGTTCAAAAACCGCTCTGAAAACGCCCAAAAACGGTTGGCGGCGCTCCGTGAACGAACCGACCGTCATGCCCGTGAAGCGATGCAGCTGGCTGAACGGCGTGAATATCTGCGGCAACGGGCCGATGCCCTGGAGAAAGAGATCGCTGCGGGGCAGCGGGAGCAGGAATCGCACCAGGCGACCCTTTCCTCTCTGCGGGGTCATGAAGATGACCTGAAACGGCGGCTGCCGGAAATTGAGAAAGCGTGGCAGTCCCGTCGGGATGAACTGAATCGCGGCTCCTCGCGCCTGCATTCCATCAAGGAACTGGAAGCGCAGTTTGCCGGATTCGGCCAGGGAACCCGTACGCTGATGAAAGATGCCGCCATGCGCCCCCGTTTCAGCGGTGTGCTGGCGGACGCCATTCAGGCCCCGCCCGAACTGGAGGCGGCTCTGGAAGCTGCTCTGGCGGAGCGTCTCCAGTGCATTCTCTGTTCTGATGAAAAGGATGCCATCGGTGCGCTGGAGTTTCTGAAAGCACAGAAAGGGGGCCGGGCCGGAATAGCCCTGCCGCTTGAAGCGCGTACAGAAACGCCGCCTTCCGTAACGGGAACCATCCCCCTGGTTGATCAGGTTGAAGTGAAGGGGCCGTTTGCCGGGTTGATCAGAAACCTGCTGGCTCCTGTCCTGCTGGTGGATGATATCAGTCAGGCGCTCCGGCTGGCCCGTCAGCACCCCGCCCTGCTGTTTGTCACCCGCAGTGGCGATACAGTCGCCCATGGCGGGATTGTCAGCGGCGGTTCTGGAGAACAGGTTGACAATGGCTTGATCCACAAAAAGCGTGAAATCAGAGAGTTGGAGCTGACGGTTGCCCGGCTGGAAGAGGAAACCGCATCCCTCGGTAAACAGCGCGATGATCTGAGGCGTCAGAGTCTGGAGGTGGCAGAAGGCCTTAAGAGCGGCGGAATATTGCTGCATCAGGCGGAACTGAAACTGGCCGGCCTGCTCAAGGATCGTCAGCAGGCGGCTGACGAAAGCGTCCGCATCGTCGAACGGCTGGACATTCAGTCGCTGGAGGCCGCAAATCTCCAGGAGGAACAGAGCGCTCTTGAGGCGGAACTGTCGCTTTCCGGAGCGGAGATGGCCCGGACCGGAGACGCATCAAAGGGGCTGGAACAGGAAACGTCCCGCTTGAAGGGGGAGCTTGACGCCCGCCGCGTTCAACTGGCTGCCGCCCGTGAAAAGATGACCGCCGCCAGGGTGCAGGCCGCTACCATTCGGGAGCAGCATGATGCCGGACTGCGGGCCCTGACTGAATTGGAACGCCAGGTGGAGGAAGTTGTGCGGCGCATGGCTGCCGACCGGCAGGAACTTGAGTCCGGTGACGCTGCCAAGCTGCAGTTGCAGGCGGAAATCGGGATGGCAACGACCCGGCTTGAAGGACTGGTACGGGAGCAGGCTGACTCTGAAAGCCGGCTGGCCGTTATCCGCAGCCGTTTCGAGGAGGCGGGTGCCGCGCTGAATCTGGTGGAAACTGAACTGAAAAAGGGGCGCGAAGAAAGTGATGCGGTGCGGGAGGCGCAGAGCCAGCTCAACCTCCGGTTCTCAACATTGACCATGCAGGGGGAGCATCTGGAGCGTTCTCTGCTGGAGCGGAGCCGGATCACCATGCCGGAGGCTCTGGCACGACTTGATGCGACCGAATTTGACGAGCCATCCCGCCGGATACGCCTGGATGAGTTGCAGCGGCTGCTTGACGAGATGGGTGAGGTCAATTTGATGGCGATTGACGAGTATGCCGGGATGGAGGAACGCTATGCGTTCCTGACCGGGCAGAAGGAAGATCTGGAAGAATCTCTGCGCGGGCTGCAGCAGGCGATCCAGCGGATCAACCGCACCACCCGCCAACGGTTCCAGGAAACCTATAATCTGGTTAACGCTAAATTCCAGGAAGTTTTCCCCCGGCTGTTCTGCGGTGGACGGGCGGAGTTGCGCCTGACGGATGAAGAGGATCTGCTGGAGACCGGCATCGATATCATCGTGCAGCCTCCCGGCAAGAAACTGCAGAATGTGACGCTGCTTTCCGGCGGGGAAAAGGCGTTAACGGCGGTGGCGCTGATTTTCTCCATTTTCCTGATCAAGCCGACCCCGTTCTGCCTGCTGGATGAGGTTGACGCGCCGCTGGACGATGCCAACATTGGCCGCTTTAACGACATGGTCCGGGAAATGAGCTCCCTGTCGCAATTCATCATCATCACCCACAACAAGGCCACCATGCAGGTGGCCGATACCCTGTACGGCATCACCATGGAAGAGCCGGGCGCCTCGAGGGTTGTTTCCGTGCGGCTGCATTAAATCGTGTAAGGAGCCGGTGATGTCCTTGGAAGCAATTTTACAAGAGCTGGTGGACCGGGTACCCCAAGCGGTTGGTGCCATCCTGGTGGATTGGGAGGGGGAAGCGGTTATTGAACGGTGCCACTGTGACCCCTATGACCTGCGCTTCATAGCCGCCCATAAGGGGATTATCCTGGCGCATCTCAAAGGGATGCAGAGTGCCGCGCAGATTGGTGCGGTGGAGGATGTTGTGGTTACTGCCACCGGCGGGCATCTGATTATCGGCTGCATTGATCAGGATTATTCCCTGGTACTGCATGCGGAGCGTGCTTGTCCGGTGGCGCAGGCGCTTCACCAGTTCCGTCAGGCGGTCGGGCAGTTGAAAAGGGAGATTTGATGGGACCGGACGAGAAAAAAGGATTTTTCCGGGGGCTGATGGAGAAAATTTCCGGTGCGGAACTTCCGGAAACGGAGCTTGAAGCTCCGGAAACAGCTCCCGTTCAACCAGCGCCAGTGATGGAAGCTATTGATAAACCGGGTTTTTTTGAGCGGCTGAAGTCCGGGCTGAAGAAGACAAAAGACGGTCTGGTAGGGCGTATTGATGCGCTGGTGCTGGGCAAAAAAACAATCGATGCCGATACGCTGGAAGAGCTGGAAGAGATCCTGATTACCTCGGATATCGGCGTCAAGACCACCGTGGAACTGATCCGCACTCTTGAACAGCGCCTGGGGCGCAGTGAGCTGAAAGACGGCGAGGCGCTGCGGGGAGCGTTGAAAGACGAGATTCTGGCCCGGCTGGTTGCCCACCATCAGCCACTCCATCTCGGCAGCAAAAAGCCGTTCGTCATGCTGGTGATCGGCGTCAACGGCGTCGGTAAGACTACAACCATCGGCAAGCTGGCCGCCCGCTTTTCCGCGTCCGGAAGCAGAGTGCTGCTGGCGGCTGCGGACACCTTCCGGGCTGCTGCCGCCGAGCAGCTGATCGCCTGGGGTAATCGTTCCGGAGTGGATGTCATCCGCCACAAGGAGGGCTCAGATCCGTCGGCGGTTGTTTTTGACGCCTGCAAGGCCGCCGTTGCCCGTGATGTTGATGTGCTGATCATCGATACGGCCGGACGCCTGCATACCAAGGTTAACCTGATGGAGGAGATGAAAAAAATCCGCCGCGTCATTGACCGCGAGATCCCCGGCGCGCCCCACGAGACCCTGCTGGTGCTGGATGCCGCAACCGGGCAGAATGCGACTTCCCAGGCGCGGCTGTTCAAGGAGGCCGCCGGTGTGACCGGGCTGGCCCTGACCAAACTGGACGGCACCGCCAAGGGGGGGATTGTGGTCGCCGTCAGCCATGAATTCGCCCTGCCGGTGCGCTATATCGGTGTCGGCGAATCAATTGAAGATCTGCGCGACTTTGACCCGCAGGAGTTCACGGATGCCCTTTTCCAAGCCTGAAAACAAAGGTCGCCGCAAGGCGCCAGACGTCACGGAACTCTGCGATTTCAATCAATTAGGGCTTGACTTTGTGACTACCCCTTCGTATAGTGTGCCACCTCGAAAGGATACAGAACTAATGAACCACGAACTCATAGAAGTGCTTGAAAAGAAAATCGGTGCCATTGTGGAAAAATACAGCGCTCTGAAAGAAGAAAACGCGCGTTTGAAAGAAGAGATACAGCGTCTGTCAAGCGATCGCGAAGGAATCAAGTCGCGGGTTGATGCCATTCTTGGCAAGCTGGACGGGATTTAGGGCGCAGCCATGGTCATTGTATGAAAACAAGCCATGCAGTGACAGTACTCGGTCGTGAACTTTCCGTTCGGAGTTCCGCTCCGGAAGAAAAGGTACGGGCGGTCGAAGCCTTTGTGAACGGAACGCTGCAGGAGATCGGCAGCGCTCTTAAAAGCGGTGATGCACAACTGGTGCTGATACTGGCCCTGCTGAATGCCTCGGAAGAACTGCTTGAACTTCGTTCCCACCGGGAACAGGATACCCATCTGGACGGCAAAATCAGCGAGTTGATCGCTGCGCTGGAAACGGTCTGATTTTACATGGTCTCTCAGGGAGACTTGATCATATATTCGCATGAATTGCACCACCGGTCGGGTTCGTCAAACGCTGTAATTACACGTCTGATTGAAATAATGTTTCGCCCGTTGAATATATTCTCACTGATGAAAGGAATAATGCTCCAGAGTAGCGTACTGTAACTGATACACTTACCCACGATACCCAAGCATTCTTCCCGCTTCAGCCTCCCTGGCAGTCCTTCCCGATCCGTATCGGGGCAATTCCGCGCGTTTTAACCGAAAGAACCTGTATGCCGAAGCGTTCGCTCCGATCGCAGTTGCTGGCTCAGCGCCGTGCGCTCAGCCACGATGTGTGCTGTTCATCAAGCCATGCCGCGCAGCTTAATCTGCTGGCTCTTGATGAGTACACCGGTGCCCGGTGTGTCGCGCTGTATGCTCCGGCTCACAACGAAACTGATACGGGGCTGATTCTGGCCGCAGCAATTGGTGCGGGGAAACGGGTGTTGTTTCCGGCGGTTTGCGGTCACCACATGGTGTTCCGCCATGTTGAGCGGTTTGAGGCTCTCCGCGAAGGGGCGTTCGGCCTCCTGGAACCGGCTCCTGACGGAGAGGATTACGGGGCTGAGGAAGCGGACCTGATCATCGTTCCGGGGGTTGCCTTTGATCTGACGGGGCACCGGCTCGGCTATGGCAAAGGTTTCTATGACCGGTTTCTGCATCATCCGGGTCGCACCGCCCATCTGGTCGGACTGTGTCATGATTTTCAGGTGAGGGAAGAAGCGCTGCCGACAGACCATCATGATATTCCGATGGAAATAGTTGTTACCGATTTACGTGTTATTCGCATTACGCAGTAGAGTACCACTGCTCATACCCTGTTGATCGGGGTTCGGATGCGGAGAAGTAACCGGAGTTGCCAGGCAGCCCGGATTTTATATAGAGGAGGTTGACAGAATGGAAGTAATGATTAGTGTCGTTATTACTTTGATCGTTGCTGCCGGGGCCTATTTTGCCGGCAACAAGCTCAACAAAAAGGATTCCGGTTCAATTTTGAAGCAAGCCGAAGAGCTTGCCAGCAAGGTACTTGACGATGCGCGCCGCGAAGCGGATACCATCGCCAAGGAGGCGCATCTCAAGGCCAAGGATGCAGCTATCCAGGCCAAGGAAGAGCATGAGCGCAAAACGAATGAAAAGAACAAAGATCTCCAGGCACTGGAAAAACGACTGACTCAGAAGGAAGAGAATCTCGACAAAAAAGCCGGCCTGATCGACCAGAAAGAGATGGATATCCTCAAAAAAGAGCAGACCGTTTCGCAGAAAGAGCAGGCTCTCGACGTGCGGGATGCAGAACTGAAAAAAGCGGTCGACGTCCAGAACGCCAAGCTTGAGCAGATTTCCGGCATGTCGGCAGCAGAAGCAAAAAAAGAGCTGATGAATGCGATGGAGAGCGAAGCGAAGCACGACTCCGCTAAAATAATCAGGGCTATTGAAGACGAGGCCCGTGAAACCGGCGACAAAAAAGCGAAAGAAATCATGGCACTGGCTATTCAGCGCTATGCCGGCGAATACGTTGCCGAGCGTACCGTTTCAGTCGTGCCGCTCCCTTCAGACGAAATGAAAGGGCGCATCATCGGCCGCGAAGGGCGCAATATCCGTGCTCTGGAAGCCGCGACCGGCATCGATCTTATCATTGACGACACCCCCGAAGCGGTTATCCTGTCCGGCTTTAATCCGGTTCGCCGCGAAGTGGCGCGCTTGTCCCTGGAAAAACTTCTTGCCGACGGCCGGATACATCCGGGCCGCATCGAAGAGGTTGTGGCAAAGTCCACCGAAGAGGTGGATCTTTCCATCAAAGAGGCCGGTGAACAGGCCGCTTTCGACCTGGGAGTTCACGGTATCCATCCTGAAATCCTCAAATTGATCGGCCGCCTCAAATACCGGACCTCCTACACCCAGAACGTCTACCTCCATTCGCTGGAAGTAGCATTCCTCTGCGGTATCATGGCTGCCGAGCTTGGCCTTAACGTCAAACAGGCCAAACGAGCCGGTCTGCTGCACGACCTGGGCAAAGCGGTTGACCATGAGGTTGAAGGTTCTCACGCCGTAATCGGGGCGGAACTGGCCCGTAAATACGGTGAAACGCCGAAGATCGTCCACGCCATCATGGCGCACCACGAGGACGAAAAACCGAATTCTATACTGGCGATCCTGGTACAGGCTGCCGACGCACTGTCCGGCGCCCGTCCCGGCGCACGCCGCGAGATGATGGAAACCTATGTCACACGCCTTGGTGATCTGGAGCGGATCGCCACGTCGTTCACCGGTGTGCAGTCGTCGTTTGCCATCCAGGCCGGCCGCGAAATCCGCGTTATGGTTTCCAGCGAGCAGGTCAGCGATGATCAGTCGGTGGTCATGGCCCGTGACATTGCCAAAAAGATTGAATCCGAGATGACCTATCCGGGACAGATCAAAGTCAACGTCATCCGTGAAACCCGTTCAGTAGAATATGCCCGTTAAACTTTTATTTGTGGGGGATATCGTCGGTAAACCGGGGCGGCAGGCGCTGTCCCGGGAACTGCACCGGCTTGTGGACCGGCACACGATCGATATCGTGATCGCCAACGGTGAAAATGCCGCCGGCGGTTTCGGATTGACGGTGGAGGTCGCCAAAGAGCTGTTCAGTCAGGGGATTCACCTGCTGACCGGCGGCAACCACATCTGGGACAAAAAAGAGCAGGTGCCGCTGGTCTTTGAAGACCGGCGCATCCTGCGTCCGGCCAATTATCCGGCCGGCGCGCCCGGCTTCGGCAGTACGATCCTGACGACTCCGGGCGGGGTAAAAGTCGGCGTTTTGAATCTGGAGGGGCGGGTTTTTATGAAAACCATCGAGTGCCCTTTTCTGGTTGCCGATCGCGAAATTAAACGCCTCAGGGAGGAAACGCCGATTATCTTCGTTGATTTCCATGCCGAGGCCACATCGGAAAAATCGGCGCTGGGGTGGTATCTGGATGGCCGGATCAGCGCCCTGGTCGGCACCCATACCCACGTCCAGACAGCAGACGAGCGCATCCTTACCCAGGGGACCGCATTTCTGTCGGATGCCGGTATGACCGGCAGTTTTGATTCAGTCATCGGCATGGGAAAAGAAGAAACCATTCACCGCTTTCTGACCCAGCTGCCGGCCAAGTTCGAAGTTGCCAAGAAGGATATCCGTCTCAATGCCGTGGTAATCGGAATCGATGAAACCAGCGGCAAGGCGGTGAGTATTGAACGGGTAAATATTCCCTGTTAGGAGTTACGTGCATGTCCGTATCGGAGCAGATGGCCGTTATCAAACGCGGCGCCGTTGAAGTACTGATTGAAAAGGAGCTGGAGGAGAAGCTGGCAAAGTCGCTTGCCACCGGCGTGCCGTTAGTTATAAAGGCCGGCTTTGATCCGACCGCCCCTGACCTGCATCTGGGGCACACGGTACTGATTCAGAAACTGCGTCAGTTTCAGCAGCTTGGCCATGATGTCAATTTTCTGATCGGTGATTTTACCGGCATGATCGGTGACCCCACCGGCAAATCGGAGACCCGTAAAGTGCTGACCCGGGAAGATGTGCTCAGAAACGCCGAAACCTATAAAGAACAGGTTTTCAAAATCCTCGATCCGGAAAAAACAAAGGTAGTCTTCAACTCGACCTGGCTGAATGAACTCGGCTGCGGCGGCATGATTGCGCTGGCCTCAAAATACACCGTTGCGCGGATGCTGGAGCGGGATGATTTCCATAAGCGGTATTCGACCCAGCAGCCGATCGCCATTCATGAATTTTTGTATCCGCTTATTCAGGGGTACGATTCGGTTGCCATGAAGGCTGATGTGGAGTTGGGCGGGACCGACCAGAAGTTCAATCTGCTCATGGGGCGCGAGCTGCAGCGGGAGTGGGGACAGTCACCGCAGTGCGTTCTGACCATGCCTCTTCTGGAAGGGCTGGACGGCGTCAACAAAATGTCCAAATCGCTCGGCAACTACATCGGTATCAGCGACCCTGCGGACGATATTTTCGGTAAGATCATGTCGATCTCCGATGAACTGATGCTCCGTTACTACGAACTCCTCTCGGATATGACGCTGGCCGAGATTGAACTGCTGAAGCGCGATCTCAAGGATCATTCGCTCCACCCCATGGCCGCCAAGAAACGTCTGGGGCGCGAGATGGTTTCCCGCTTCCACGGTGCCGGTGCTGGTGAAATTGCCGAGGAAAACTTTGTCAAACGCTTCAAGGAGAACGAAATTCCGGAAGATATGCCGCAGGTGAATTTCACGCTGACTGATGGCGTGGTCCTGCTGGCCAGGGCCATGACCGAGGCCGGCCTGACCAAGTCAAACGGCGAAGGGCGCCGTGCCATTGACGGCGGCGGAGTCAAGCTGAACGGTGAAAAGGTCAGCGATACCAACCTGGAACTGACCGGGCTCGGAGAGTATATCGTTCAGATCGGTAAACGGAGATTTGCGAGGATCGTGGTTTCGTAGGTAGGACTTTTATATCGGAATGTAAAAAGAGGGACGGGCGTGATGCCGGTCCCTCTTTTTTTCAAGATAAAATCGGTTCAACACGGAGACACGGAGTCACAGAGAAAATCTTTGAAGAAAAGAAGTACTATGTTTAGTTTGTGATTTAAATGTTTTCTCTGTGTCTCGGTGCCTCTGTGTTTAATTATGACTTCTACATCTCCATAATCACCGGCAGAATCACCGGCCTTCGCTCTATGGTCTTCTTGCAGAAGCGGCGCAGAGCTTGACGAACTGCGGTTTTTACCTCATCGGCGTCACAGCGCATTTCGGTGTTGATGTCATCCAGCGCAGAAACAACCACCTTGCGGGCCTCCTCCAGATACTCCTGACTTTCATCTTCGAAAACAAAACCGCGTGAGACAATGTCGGGGCCGTAAATTACGGCGCCGGTTGTCATGTTGAGTCCGATGATGACGACGATCATGCCGTCCTCTGACAGGTGCTTGCGGTCCCGCAGCACCATCCTCCCCACGTCACCCACCCCTTTGCCGTCGACAAAAACCCTGCCGGATTCAATCTGTTCAACGATGGCAGCGGTGTCGGAATAAAAGGAAACCACTTCGCCGTTGGTCGCCAGAATACAGCGTTCCTCCGGAATTCCCACTGTGTAGGCGAGCTGGATATGCTTGACCAGATGGCGATACTCGCCATGAATCGGGATGAAAAAACGGGGCCGGACGGTGTTAAGCATCAGCTTCAGCTCTTCCCGGCTGGCATGGCCGGAAACATGAACTTCGGAAACCTTTTCGTGGAAAACTTCGGCGCCACGGCGGTACAGGTGGTTGATCAGCTCCGAGATGGTGCGCTCATTGCCCGGGATGACGCGTGACGACAAGATGACGGTATCCCCTTTTTCCAGCTTGATCTGCTTGTGGTCGTCCATGGCGATGCGGGTCAGGGCGCTCATCGGTTCACCCTGGCTGCCGGTGGAGATGATGCAGACCTGTTCGGGGGGAAGGTGCGGCAGTTCCCGCAGATCCATCAGCTGTTCATCGGCAATGGTCAGATAGCCCAGATCACGGGCGATCTGGACATTTTTCACCATGGAACGGCCGTTGAGTAAAATCTTCCGGCCGCAGCGGGCGGCAACGTCGGCAACCTGCTGGACACGGTGGATACTGCTGGAGAACGCTGCCACAATAATCCGGCCGGTGCATTTCGGGAAAATGTCACCGAATGCTTCACCGACATATTTTTCGGAAAGGGTGTACCCCTCGCGCTCCACATTGGTCGAGTCGGACAGCAGTGCCAGCACCCCCGCTTCTCCGTAGCGCGACAGGCTGGCCAGGTCGGTCAGCTGACCGTCCACCGGAGTGTGATCGATTTTGAAATCGCCGGTGTGGATCACCACCCCCTCGGGAGAGGTAATCGCCAAGGCGCAACCGTCAACGATGGAATGGGCTACGCGCAGAAATTCCACCGCAAAATGGCCGATGTGCACGGTTTCACGAGGCTGCACCGTCACCAGTTCGACAACTCCGTCCAGTTTGTACTCCTCAAGTTTGGCGGAAACAAGGCCGAGCGTCAGAGCGGTGCCGTACACCGGGACATTCAACTCCTGCAGCACAAAGGGGAGGGCGCCGATGTGGTCCTCATGCCCATGGGTAAGGCAGATTGCGCGAACGGATTCAGCCCGTTCACGAAGCCAGGTGATGTCTGGGATTACGTAGTCGATGCCGAGCATATCGGGGGAGGGAAACATCAGACCGCAGTCAACGATAATAATATCGTCAGCATACTGGTACGCCATCATGTTCATGCCGATTTCGCCCAAACCGCCGAGGGCGACAATCGTCAGTGCTGCGTGTGATCCTGCTATGTCCATAGGGTGTCTTTCATGGTGCAAGGGGTATCAGAGTTGCGATTTTTTTGTCGCATTTTTCGATCCAGGGTATGCCGGGGGTAACCAGCCAGTGATCGGCGTAGAAAGAACTGCGCAGGGCGCGGTAGGCAATCAGCGCCCGGGCGATCTCTCCCCTGCGCTCACTGATTTCGCCGATTTGCCATAATTTTTCGGCCGCTCTTTCAATCTTCGGATGGAAGGGGATATACATGTGCAGGGCCGACTCGAAGCCGGCAACGGCGGCGGGGAAATCGCCGGATTGAAATGCCGCTTCGCCCCGCTCAAACTGCGTCCCCAGTCGCCACCAGGTGCTGGCGAGAAGCATCAGCAGGCCGAGCAGGATGATGACGATGCTGTTGGCTATGATGCTTTTAAACTGCTCACTCATGCGTTACCTGCCACTGAAAAAACCGGGAATAAAGGTTAAAAGAATACCGAGGGCAAAAACGACCACGCCGCACAGAACGACGAGCGCTGCCCCGACATCATAGGGGCTCCGCAAACGGTGCGCCGCCGGTGCACCCCAGGCCATGGCGGCCAGGCCGGCGATGATCAGGAGAATATATTGATAGCCGATGTTCATTTACAGTTCCAACGCGGACTGAATCCGCTCCCGCACGGTTTCCATCATCCAGGTTTCGGACTCGCTTTTGCGCAGTTCGGCGGGGGCAACAACCGGAGGGTGGAGGATAATGGTGATGTTTCCGCTATACAGTCTGATTTGGCTGGCCGGGTTGATTTTACCGCTGCCATTGATGGTCACCGGAACTACCGGTACATCGGCTTTCCGGGCGAGGATGAATCCGCCCCGTTTAAACGGCAGCAGATTGCCGTCCGGTGAACGGGTCCCTTCGGGAAACAGTACGACACTTTTCCCCTGGTGAATTGTGGCGGCGGCAGCATCCAGACTTTGCAGCGCTTTCCGCCCGTCACCCCGGTCAAGAGCGATATAGCCGCCGCGCCGCATGGAGGCGCCGAACACCGGAATATCAAAGAGTTCCTTCTTGGCAATCCAGTGAAACCGGCGCGGCATATCGGCCAGGAGCGCCAGAATATCGAAGTTGCTTTGATGGTTGCTCATAAAAATAACCGGTCCGTCCGGAAGATGCTCGCTCCCCTGGACGGTCACCCTTACCAGATTCAGCGTCAGCGCCAGACGCGCCCAGATACGGGCATGCCAGTCGTGAACCAGTCCGGTGGAATCAAACAGAGTTGAAACAAAGGAACTGATCGAAAAAAGAAATGTCAGCGGAATAAAAGCCGCAAGATAAAGGTATGCGCGAATCATCACGATCTCCCGATATAAAGGCAAACAAATTACAGCGTTATCACAGGTGAGTCAAACGAATAATAGGAAATTTCCGCAGGCGAAGAACTATTCAAGCGTCGTGCGCAGCCGCTTTTTCTCGGATACGATTTTTTTGCCGGTGAGGCGCTTCTCTTTGGCCCGTTTCGGCACGCGGGTGGCGATCCGTTTTATAACCTTTCGCTCCCGGCGCTCCAGCGCGGCACGCAAGCGTTCCATGGCAACCTCCCGGTTTTGCAGCTGGCTGCGGGTTTCCGACGCCTGGGCAACGATCCCGGTCGGGAGGTGGCGGATACGCACCGCCGAATCGGTGGTGTTGCGGTGCTGCCCGCCCGGACCGGAGGCGCGGTAAAATTCAACCTTGATATCGGTATCACGTATTTCGACGGTCATGGCGCTTACCCCTTCACGCAGATCGCATATTTCAGGTAGCGCCCTTCGGGAAAAGTGACCGGAAAAGGGAAATCTTCCGGTTGGCCCAGCAGAGAGATCACCCGGAGGTCAGAACCGACCTGCAGTGCCCCCCGGCGCAACTCCTTCAGATAGTCGGCGACATCCACTTTCCGGTGATTGGAAGAGGCGATCAGCAGGCCGTTGTCCGTTAGTAGCGGCAGGGCGGCCGCCACAATATCCGAGGTACCGCCACGGGTGGTGAACCGGCTCTTGGCGGTGGTTGAAAACGATGGAGGGTCCATGAGGATGACATCAAAACGTCTCCCCCCCTGCGCCAGTTTCGCCAATACCGCCAGGCAGTCACCAACAATGAATTCATGCTGCTGGAGCGCGATTCGGTTGGCGGTGAAGTGCTCTTTTGCCCAGTCCGTATAGCTCGTCGAGGCGTCTACACTCGTCACCTGGGTGGCACCGGCGACTGCGGCAGCCACTGAAAAGGCACCGGTGTAGGCAAACAGGTTGAGAACCCGCTTTCCACTGACCCGCCCCATCAGGTCACGGCGGTTGCGGCGCTGGTCGAGGAACAGCCCGGTGTTCAACCCCTGTTCCAGAGTTACGAAAAAAGTGAGGCCGTTCTCCAACACTTCCAGCCGCTGCGGGGCGGCTTTCCCGGCCAGAAGGCGTCCATAGTTTTTGCTGTCACCCGCCGCTTCCAGCTCGCGGGTTTTTTGCGGTCTGCTTTTTTCATAAATGCCGAGCGGCGATGCCACCTCCTGCAACACCTGGGTGATCAGTTTCAGGTGCGGCCGCCAGGCGGCGCTGTACAGCTGCACCATCAGGTAGTCGGCGTAGTGGTCCACCGTCAGACCGGGGAGCCCGTCCCCCTCCCCGTTCACCAGGCGGTAGGCGGTGGTGCCGTCCAGGTCAGCCTGGCGGAGGCGCAGTCCCACGGCATCCTGCAGCCGCCTCTTCAGCCAGGCGTGATCAAAGCGTATCCGCTTCCGGTCAAGTACCCGCGCAACAATGCGCTCCTGCGGGTCAAGCAGGGCGGTCGCCAGGAAGTCCCCCTTGGGGCTGCACAGTTCCACCGTATCTCCCGCACGGCCCGCCGGCCATTTTCGGGTATAGGCGTCAGCCACAACCCAGGGATGCCCCAGTTCCAGCATTCTGACGGTTTCGGGGCCAACGACCCGCGCTGTATCCGTATGATTCACAAGGTTCTCCCTGTTATTTTGAAAATTTGCCGCCGCAATCGTCCTGCCCGCCACGAATTTTTTCGACGGCATGACCGAGTGTCGGCCAGACCGCTTCCAGATTTTCAACAGCACCCTTGGGGCTGCCGGGGAGGTTGATGATCAGTGACTGTTTGCGAATCCCGGCCACAGCGCGGGACAGCGATGCCATGGGGGTTATCGCCAGACTTTTGAGCCGCATCAGTTCGCCGAGTCCCGGCACCACCCGTTCAACAACCTGCAGTGTTGCTTCCGGGGTACTATCGCGGGGGGAAACGCCGGTACCGCCGGTGGTTAGAATAAGATCGGCTGCGTCGCTGTCGGCCCAGTCGCTCAATACCTCCACAATCTGCTCGAACTCGTCAGCAATAACAAGGGACTGGACGGTAACCACACCCCGCTGTGCCAGCCAGTCGGACAGCGCCGGCCCGCTTTCGTCCACCCGTTCGCCGCGCGAACCCTTGTCACTCAATGTCAGAATAGCTGCTCTCATATAGTTCTCCTTCAACGGAATTCATCAAAAAAACAGTTCAACACAGAGACACCGAGACACAGAGAAAACAAGAACCTTATCGGGAGAAGCCAAAACAAAAAATCGCCGTTCACCTTCTTTTTCCCTGTCTCTTTTGCCTCTGAAGTTCTCCGTGTCTCTGTGCCTCTGTGTTAATAGGAGGTTTTTTTGTTTTCCGGACCCTTTTCAACATACAAGACACAGTGATGCGGAGAAAATAAGTAACATACCGAAATTTGTCAGGCCCCCAGTGTCTACCGGTTTTAAGTGTATCTTGCCATGGAAATGGATTTATTCCGATGGCAGCAGTATAGCCGCAGTTGCTACGTCTGGTCTATGCGATAATGTGCACTTTTTTTTACACGGTACCACAGGCTCTTACAGATAAAACAACCGGTGGCCGGAAGATGCCGCCATCACGGCAAATAGTGCTTGACAACTGTCTGTATGTACCATAACACTCTGTTATTGAAAGTAATTTTGGTGCGTACTCAGTTGGTGTCACGAACAGGGGCTTTTTCATTAGGCCCCGCTTTTCTCTGGCGGTACTGCTCCCATGATTTCCCCCAGTGCGATGTTGTGGCTCACCGTTCACTCTGTATTCTATCGCCGTCGGAAAAATTTTGCTATAGTCGGCGCCGTGTCTGAATATGGAAACATATATCGTGAAAAGCAGTAACGCAAAGGAATCATTCTATGGACCATGATGTAAGGTACGGTATGAGTACCACTGTCACATCTGGTGTAGTGCAGATTACAAGTGGCCGGTCCCCGGTATCAGGCAGAGTGTGAAACGTTTTACCTTCCTGCATACCGTACGGGGCCGGCTGCTGCTTCTGGCTATCGGCATTGAGGTGCTGATGCTGTCAGTGATGGTTGCTAACAGTATCCGTCTACAGCATCAGGCCATGACCGGTCAGGCGCGGTGGCAGGCGGCACAGATGGCACCGGTTCTGATTGCGGCGATAAAAGCGCCCATGGCCCAGCAGGATTATGCGACGGTACAGGCGGTGCTGGATGAAAGCCGGGCGACGGATGGCATCGATTATGTTGTGGTTACCGCCATGGGTGAAAGGCAGGTTGCTGCCAGTGGTCTGGAGGCGGGCCAACCGCTGCCGGCACCAAGTGCGTCATTCTCGATTTTCAACAGGATGCATAAACCGCTCTACAGTGTGGCGGTCAACATTTCCCAAAGCGGACAGCACCTGGGAATTCTCCATTTCGGACTCGATCTTTCAAATATTGCCACGGCACGCTCAGCCCTGTTGACTCAAGGGGTCGGGATTGCACTGCTTGAAATTGCACTCTCCTCCATCATCCTGTTTTTGATAGGGATCTGGCTGACCCGCCACCTTACGACGCTGACCGAAGCCAGCCTGGAAGTCGCTGCCGGGAACCTGACCCCGCAGCCAATGAAGGAAGGGAATGATGATGTGGGGCAGTTGGGGGCGGCTTTCAATATGATGTCGCGGGCCATCGCCGATAGAATCCATGAATTGACCTCTGCCAAAGAGGCTGCCGAGGCGAGCGAAAAAGCGAAACTGGAGAGCGAGGAGCGGCTCAAGCTGGTGCTTGACGGGAGCAACGACGGCATTTGGGATTGGGATATCCAAAGCGGCCGTATCGAAATCAACCGGCGCTGGGCCGAGATGCTGGGGTATGCCCCGGAAGAAATCGGGCACTCTGTTCAGACGTGGTCTGATCTGGTGCACCCGGACGATATGCCGGGGGTTCAGAAAACTCTGCAAGCGCACCTTGACGGCAGTACGCCGCTGTATGAAACGGAACATCGAGTTCGGGCAAAGAACGGCAGCTGGGTCTGGATTCTTGACCGGGGCAAAGTCGTCACCCGTGATGAACAGGGGACCCCGCTTCGGGCGGCAGGTACCCACACGGATATTACGCCCCGCAAAATGGCGGAAGAGCTGCTTCATCAACAGGCCGAACAGCTGGAACTTGAAGTTGTCGACCGTAAACGGGCACAGGAAAGCCTGGCGATAAAGCAGAAACAGTTGGAAAACAGCAACAGCTCGCTGCAGCAGCGGATTGACGCGTCCATTACTGAACTGCGCCAGAAGGATCAGGTGCTGATATCCCAGAGCCGGCAGGCCGCCATGGGGGAAATGATCGGCAACATCGCACACCAGTGGCGCCAGCCTCTTAACGCGCTGGCCATGGTTTTCGGCAATATAAGATCCGCCCATCAGAACGACGAACTTACGACCGAATACATTGAAAAAACCTTTGAAAGCGGAAATCGTCTGATCCAGAAGATGTCAACCACCATCAACGACTTCCGTAATTTTTACCATCCTGATAAAGAGATGAAGGTCTTCCCGGTTCGGGAACAGCTTCATCATGCCATAGCGCTGGTGGAGGTCGGTTTTACCAGCCAGAACATCACCATTCGGCTGGACGCTCCCGAGGAGTTGCAGCTTCCCGGCTTTCCCAACGAATATTCGCAAGTGCTCCTCAATCTGCTGACTAATGCCAGGGATGCCATCAAAGAATCCGGCGTTGCCGGCGGCATTATCACCGTGCGCCTGTTTGAACGCGACGGGTCGGGGTGCACCGCTGTCAGTGACAATGGCGGGGGAATTCCTGCTGATGTAATGGACAAGATTTTCGAACCGTATTTTTCCACCAAGCAGAGGGGTAGCGGTATTGGCCTGTATATGTCGAAAATGATTATCGAGCGGAGCATGAACGGCACCATCGAGGCGCATAACATAGACGGGGGCGCCGAATTTATCATTGTGACCCCGCTTGAAGGAAAACAATCGTGAACAGTTGCCGGCATAGAGTTCTGGAAGGGTGCCGTACTCTATTCTGCTCCGGGAGCAGAAAACCATGAGAATGAGCGATCAGAAAAAGAGATTCTATATAGTTGCCTGCGTCCTCGGTATTGTCGTCATCTGGGGGTTTCTCTGGTTTCAATACCGCTATGACAGCAAACAGGCCAACATCGCGGTAGAGACTACGGCATCAAACCTTTCAAAAGCCTTTGAGGAAAATATCCTCGGGACGATTCGCCATCTTGACGAATTTCTTGTGACCCTGCGCCGGATTCATCCCCAGCAGCAGGACCAGACGGCTGCCCTGATTGCCTCTTACAACCGGCACTCTGATAAGGAACTGATCATTCAGCTGAGTATTATTGATTCGCGTGGCATCATGGTTTACAATTCCCAGGGAATGCCGGACAAACCCCTTGATTTGAGTGACCGCGAGCATTTTCGGGTTCATCTGAACAGCAGCGAAGACAGACTGTTTATCAGCAAGCCGGTAAAAGGGCGTGTCTCGAACAAGTGGAGTATCCAGTTTACCAGGAAAATGATGCACCATGATGGCCGTTTTGCCGGCGTTGCCGTCCTTTCTGTTGACCCGGACTATTTTACCAGTTTCTACCGGAGCATTGATGTCGGAGCTAATGGCGTCATCTCCCTGGTGGGTTTGGACGGTGTGGTGCGGGCACGTTCTTCTGCTGCGATACGGGGGGCTGATCCCATCGGGACGACAATCCCTCTGACCAGAAGAGTGATTGACCCCACCAAGCCTCCGGTCGGGGTGTTTTCCGGGCCAAGCGCTGTCGACGGTGTGCTCCGGGTTTACTCTTACCGCCGCCTGAAGGCCTACCCCCTGGTGGTAGTGGTTGCCCTGGCCGAAGAAGAAGCCTTCAGCACCCTCCGCTGGCATCGAACAAATATAATTATACAGGGTGTATTCGCTTCAGGGGGGTTTCTGCTGATACTCCTGCTGGCGCTTCGTCTCAACGCCCGTCAGCGACTGCTCACCAGGGAACTGGAAAACGTCAACAGCTCACTGCAGCAGCGGATTGACGCGTCCATTACGGAACTGCGCCAGAAGGATCAGGTTATGATATCCCAAAGCCGACAGGCCGCCATGGGGGAAATGATCGGCAACATCGCGCACCAGTGGCGCCAGCCTCTTAACGCTCTAGCCATGGTTTTCGGCAATATCAGATCCGCCCATCAGAACAACGAACTTACGGATGAATACATTGAAAAAACCTTTGAAAACGGAAATCGTCTGATCCAGAAGATGTCAACCACCATCAACGACTTCCGTAATTTTTACCATCCTGATAAAGAGATGAAGGTCTTCCCGGTTCGGGAACAGCTTCATCATGCTATAGCGCTGGTGGAGGTCGGCTTCACCAGCCAGAACATCACCATTCGGCTGGACGCTCCCGAGGTGGTGCTGCTTCCCGGCTTTCCCAAC
>CAINRC010000104.1 GCA_903852495.1 uncultured Geobacteraceae bacterium
CCATAAGTGTCCCCTCCCATTCATCGTTACATATATAATAATATGTAACGATGAAAAGTCAAGAGAAAAACACTTTAACAGACTGGTTTTATGAATATTATTGCAAATTACTCGTTACAATGTCCGGGAATGCAGGATATAAATAATTGATACAGAGAGTAGCATAGACTGCTATAAATGTAACCACTGAACACCAGATCACACCTGGAAAGAGAGGTATCCGTGTTCCACTTCGGACTCTGCTGCCTATTCAAAAATGAAGCGGTTTTTTTCCGGACCACCACCGTAAAAACCCTGTCACCGCTGCCTCGCGACCACCAACTGCTCAAGCTTTCCGAAATCTGCCAGCACAACGCAGGGAGCCTGCTGCTGGCGCTGGAAGCGGTTGATCGCTTGGGCATCGGCGCGTTCCGGATCATGTCGCCGCTCTTCCCGCGCATGACGCACCCGGAGGCCGGCTACACACTGAACGATTTACCGGAGGGAGCATCTATCAGCCGCACTCTGGAAGAGTGCCGGATTTTTGCAGCACGGGCGGAAATACGGCTGAGTTTTCACCCGGACCAGTTTGTCGTGCTGTCATCACCACACCCTGAGGTGGTCGCCAACTCCGTTAAGGAGCTGAAATATCAGGCGAAGTTGGCAGTGGCAGTTGGTGCCGATGTAATCAACATTCATGGTGGAGGGGTGTATGGCGACAAGCAGGGGGCGCTGAAGCGCTTTGCGGAGGTGTTTGGCAGCTTGGATGACACCGTACGCAGCCGCCTGACGCTTGAAAATGATGACAACAGCTATACGCCGGAAGATCTGCTGCCGCTTTGTGAGCAGCTCTCCATCCCGCTGGTGTACGACGTACACCATCACCGCTGCAATCGGGACAATCTGACCGTGGAAGAAGCGACGGAACGGGCGGGAGTCACCTGGCAGGCTGCCGGAAAACGGCAGTACTGCCACATTTCATCGCCACGAGGTGGCTGGGGGGGCGGCAAGCCAAAGCCGCACGCCGATTACATAGATCCGGGTGACATTCCTGAATGCTGGCTGGAGCGGGAAATGACCGTTGATGTGGAAGCAAAGGCGAAGGAACTCGCCGTTGTCCGGTTAATGGCAGATATTCGGGAGCTTAAAAACCGTAGCTGACAATGACTCCCCCCATGGCCTGGTTTGCTGAACCGCGATCCCGGACCAGCGAAGAATTGGCAACCGGCGGTGCCAGACGCTCAAGCCCCGCAATGATGGAAACTGAAACAGCCTTTGTCAGCGGCACCATGGTGAATCCGTTGATACCATAGGCGGTAATGCCGGCATCAGCATGGTACTGTTCAAGACCACTACGTGCCGACTGTTCCTGAGTGATCCCCCAATAGGCATTGGTATAGGTTTGATCGCCGAAGCGGACGTGCGGGCCGAAAGAATAGATCAGCGGAGGGCCGGCAAACTTCACCACGCCATGGTAACTGCCCCTCACCTCGCCAAACAGCCCCCGATGCCCGGTGACCCCCTGATGGAGCTCCAGCCGGACCCGGTACGGTTTCAGGGAATATTCGGCAAAGCCTCCCAGAGAAACGGTTCCAGGGACGTCGCCCAGCCCGACCAGAGTGTTCTTGTGACCACCGGAAATCTGGAAAATTGATCCTCCATCTTTTTCAGAACGGCGGAAGGTATAGGTCACCGACGGGCCGATCCGCCACCCCCCCTGATTCACCAGCGAATAACCGATACCGTCCCTGATGTTGACAAAGAACAGATCCTTGTAGACCACACGCAGATCCGGAACCGCGAGCAAACTGTAGTTTTTTGCACCACTAAAGGCCGGAGCAACAATCAGTGCCCCCCCGGCGGAAACCTTCCACCCGTCCGGCGGTTCGCCGGCGCCCGGTTCTGCAGCCAGAACAGGGGTTGTCGCCAGGATGGTTGTCAGGAACAGGAGACTTATGAGCAATCTGATCTTATTAACCAATTTGACTCTCCAGAGGTTGAAATAGTTGCTAAAAACGGCCATAATCGGCGCCATTGAAATTTCAGCATACAGTACACAGATGCACAGGGCGAGTACATCATTTTCTTGCAGTGAGCCGGGGTTTACTTGTGCATGACGTATCAAAGCTGACACACCGCCTAGACCGGAGAAATACATGACTTCAGCACGGAAAATAAAATCCATTTTATCCGCCACCGCAACGATCGAAGGTGCCGGTGTTCACCTCAAACGCGCCTTCGGCTACCACCAGGTGCCTCTCCTCGATCCATTCCTGATGCTGGATGACTTTCACACCTCTGATCCGGCAGAATATCTGGCCGGTTTTCCCTGGCATCCCCATCGGGGGATCGAGACCATAACGTACCTCCTGGAAGGGCAGGTCGAGCATGGCGACAGCATGGGGAACAGCGGGATCATCGGCGCCGGTGACGTGCAGTGGATGACCGCCGGCAGCGGCGTCATTCACCAGGAGATGCCGCAAAAAAGCCCGACCGGGACCATGTGGGGCTTTCAGCTCTGGGCCAATCTCCCCGCTGCGCTGAAAATGATGCCGCCGCGCTACCGTGACATCAAAGCGGCAGATATTCCGGAGGTGACGCTGGACGGCGGTGTGACGGTAAAGATTATCAGCGGAGAAGTGGGAGGAGTGCAGGGGCCGGTCAGGGAGATTGTTATCGATCCGTTGCTGCTTGATGTTACGATGCCGCCCGGCACACATTTCACGCTGCCGGTAAAAGATGGCTACACCGTCCTGACCTATGTTCTGGCCGGTGCTGCCCTGTTCGATCAGCAGTCAGAGCAAACAATTCTCCCGGAGCACGCCGTCCTTTACGAAAATACCGGTGACCGGGTGAGTATTACGGCCACCAGCCAGCTGTGTCGTTTCTTACTTCTGTCCGGGAAACCGCTTGGTGAACCGGTGGCCTGGCAGGGACCGATCGTAATGAACAGCCGGGAGGAGTTGAGGACCGCCTTCGAGGAGTACCACCGGGGTACTTTTGTAAAATAGGCAATGGAATTGAACTTTGTATCAGAACTATAACGGCTACTACTCCAGGAGAACCATCACTATGCTCGACTTCATCGTTAACAAAGAAAGCTGTACCAAATGCGGCCTGTGCGTCACCGACTGCCCGGCAATGATCATCGCCATGACCGCCGGGTATCCCGCCATCGCTCCGGAAAAAGAGGCGACCTGTTACAAGTGCCAGCACTGTCTTGCGGTCTGCCCCACGGGATCCGTCTCAATTCTGGGACTCAAACCGGCCGACAGCCGGCCTTTGACCAGCGGTTTCCCGGATCCCGTTGCACTTGAAACCTTGATAAAAGGACGCCGCTCCGTACGACGCTACAAAGAGGAAAATCTGGACCCGGCGCTGATACAGCGGCTTCTGGAAGTCGCCTGGCACGCACCGACCGGCATAAATTCGCGACAGGTTCGATTCACTGTGGTTGATGACCGGGAGAAGCTGGCGAGGCTGCGCGACGACGTCATGTCCGGGCTGGCCCGCCTTGTACAGGATAATGCCATCCCGGCCGGGATGGAGTTTTTCGCCGGTTTTGTGCAGATGTGGGAGGAGGACGGGATAGATATTATTTTCCGAGGCGCACCGCACCTGCTTATCGCCTCAGTGCCGCACAGCGTTGCGTCTCCAATGCAGGACTGCATGATTGCCCTTTCCTATTTTGAGCTTTTTGCCCAGGCAAACGGTGTTGGAACCGTGTGGGACGGCCTTGCCAAGTGGGCCATCACCGATCTGCTTCCGGAAACCCGCATTCGCCTCGGCATCCCCGATGACCACCTGATCGGCTATGTCATGGCATTCGGCGCACCAGCGGTTCATTACGCCCGGACGGTGCAGCACGGGCCGGCTATTATCCACCGGGCAGTATGACCGGCGGTACCCGTACCGCTATGTACCGTGGAATCTGTAGAACTGTATGAAATGTGAGGTATTCCCGCATGACATTATTCCCCTGGAAACCGGAATATTCGGTACAGCAAACAGAACTTGACGAGCATCACAGGAATCTTTTTGCCATTCTCAATTCACTCTATGAACACGTCATGAACTCACCGGACGTAGGCTCAGTTCTTCCCAGAATCGATGAGCTGTCAGCGTACACAAGGCTTCACTTCTCAGCGGAAGAACAGTACATGCTGGAGCAGGGATTTCCCAACATCATCCGCCACATCGGGGAACACAGGGAGTTTACCAATAAAATTGAGCTGTTTCGGAAAAAGCACGGCGATAATGATCTGGAAATCATGAGCGATCTGATTGTCGTACTGGGAGAGTGGCTGCTGCAGCACGTGCTAAAGGAAGACCGGAAGTACTCCCTCTGGAGCAGTGGCAACCGGCACCAATAAAAAAAACGGGGCACCTTTATGGTGCCCCGTTTTTTTATTCGTCTCTCCACCCTGACGTCAGCATTAAGGGCCTCCGGCGAGTTCCTTAATTGTGGGAGTAGGTTTACTGTTTCAGGCAGACCCGCGTATTGAAGGCAGCACACCACAGCAGGGAGTAACCCCCGTTCTAATCAGCATTCCGCCCGGGCGTTTCAACTAACGGGCAGGGTAGAGAGAACCATAACTACAAGCTGATTGATTATTACTCCGATGCACCGGACAATTCAAGCGTTTTGTATACAGAATCAGCAACTCTGCAAAAAAGTAGTCAAGACTCCGATTTCATTCATCATTTTTTCAAAGCCGGGGAACGTGAGGGACTGGGGGCCGTCGGAAAGCGCTTTCTCCGGTTCCGGATGAACTTCCACCAGCACACCATCCGCTCCGGCGACCAGAGCCGCCTTGGCCATCGGTGCAACAAGCGAGCGCTTTCCGGTGGCGTGGGAGGGATCAACCATGATCGGCAGATGCGACAGTTCCTTGATCAGCGGCACAATTGAGAGGTCAAGAGTGTTGCGGGTGGCGGTCTCAAACGTACGGATCCCCCGCTCACAGAGAATAACCTGATGGTTTCCTTCGGCAAGAATGTATTCGGCGGCAGCCAGAAACTCTTCAACCGTTGCACTCATCCCCCGCTTCAACAACACCGGCTTGCGGATTCTACCCACTTCGCGCAGCAGGTCGAAGTTCTGCATATTGCGGGCGCCGATTTGCAAAAGGTCGGCATACTCCGCAACCAGTCCCACGTTATCCGGGCTCATGACTTCGGTCACAATCGGCAGACCGCTTGCTTTTCCGGCAATGGCCAGCAGCCTGAGACCCTCCTCACGCAACCCCTGAAACGTATGCGGCCCGGTACGCGGCTTGAAGGCGCCGCCGCGTAACATATCAGCCCCGCATTTTTTCACGAAGAGTGCTGTCTTGACGATCTGTTCCTCGCTTTCAACTGCACAGGGACCGCCGACAACTACCGGACGGCAATTCCCGCCTACTCTGACACCGGCGACATCAACAATCGTATCTTCCGGGTGGAAATCCCGCGAAACCAGCTTGTAGGGTTTTGACACATGGATGACCCGCTGAACGCCGGGCAGCTCCAGAATTTTACAGTCATCCACATAGCCATGGTTTCCCAGCACACCGATGGCGGTCCGCTCGCTTCCCGGTATCGGCTCCGCCCTGAAGCCCATCTCTGCAACAATCCTGGTGATGGCTTCAATGTCTGCCTGGGATGCGTTATGACTCATGACAATCAGCATTTCAGATTACCCCGCTTTATTCGTGACGTTCGGATATTTTCTGCAGTTTGTCCATCTGATGAACAACCACCCGGCTTCCCTGAACCTCAATAATCCCCTCATCCTTCAACTTCCGAAAGGTTCGCGAGATGGTTTCACTGGCGGTTCCCAGGCGGGCGGCCAACTCACCCTTTCTGATTCCCAGATCAATATAGGTGATACCGCCAAAACTGGTTGAACTTTCCGCAGCGCGCCGCACCAGAAATGAAGCCAGCCGCGATGTCACATCGGCAAAGGAAAGTTCCTCTATCTGACTGACAAACTTCCGCAGCATAAGTGACAGGGAAACAACCAGATTAAGGGCAAAACCGGGGTTACGACTCATCAGTTCCAGGAGTCCCTGCCTGGGAAGGTAGAGCACCTCTCCGGCTTCCATGGCCCGTGCTTCTGCCGGGTACTTGCCATCCCCGAAAAAAGCAGCCTCGGCAAAGGTTTCACGCGGCTTTACGAAATGCAGCACCTTCTCACGGCCATCCTGCGACATACGGCAGAGCTTGATGCTTCCGGTCAGGAGCAGATAGAATCCGGTGGCCTCATCACCTTCACTGAACAGTGACTCTCCCTTTCGGAAGGCACGCCGTACCGTGATAGCCGCCAATGCAGCAAGATCAACATCGTTCAGACCGGAAAAAAGCAGCGGTTTCTTAAGTTGCTCGATCAATTCCATACCGCCAGAACCCCTTTACTGCCGAGTCACAGCAGATTTCTTCTTTCATCCCGGTGACTTTGAGGTGAAAAACGATGCTACGCCTTTTTCACAAAGGCTTTGACTCTCTCCGCAACCTGTGACGCCGTGAAACCGAACTGCTCAGCCAGAACCTTGTCCGGGGCTGATGCGCCGAAATGTTCAACGCCGATAAACAAACCGTCACAGCCGATCAGACGCCCCCATGACTCACCACGGCCGGCTTCAAACGCCACGCGTGGTATGCCGGCAGGAAGTGTCTGCCGTATGTAGTCAGCCGGTTGAGCAAGGAACGTCCCGAGACAGGGAATCGACACGATACGGGCTTGAATCCCTTGAGTAGCCAGTGTTGCAGCCGCTTCAACCGCCACATGAACTTCAGAACCGCTGGCAAGAATAACCACATCAGGTGTACTACCCGGCGTAGAAACAATATACCCCCCTTTGAGTGCGTCAGCAGGAACAAATGACGCCGGGCGGGCGATTGCCGGCAACTTCTGCCGGGTCAGGATCAAGGCGGTCGGGCCGGAACATTCCAGTGCGGACTGCCAGGCCATGGCGGTTTCAACACCATCAGCCGGACGGATAACCTGAAGGCCGGGGATCAGACGCAGCGACGCGACATGCTCGATCGGCTGATGGGTCGGGCCGTCTTCGCCGACAAAAAAGGAATCGTGGGTGAAAATATAGATGGACTTCAACCCCATCAGGGCAGAAAGGCGTACCGAAGGACGGCAGTAGTCAGAAAAGACCAGGAAGGTCGCGCCATAGGGGATAAAACAGCCGTACAGCGCCATACCGTTAATAACCGCTCCCATGGCGTGTTCGCGAATCCCGAAATGCAGATTGCGTCCGGCAAAACTGCCGGCCTGGACAGATGGCGACCCCTTGATATCGCTGTTATTTGAAGGCGACAGGTCGGCAGAACCGCCGGCCAGAGCCGGTATCAGAGCAGCAGCCTTCTGCAGGACAGCCCCCGACAGGGCGCGGGTTGCACCATCCTTCCCGGCCACCACGGCAAGCAGCTGGGCAGAAAGGTCTGCAGGCAGCTGTTTGTGCCACATTTCGTCCCACAGCTGTGCTTTTTCAGGGTTGGCGGCATACCAGGCGGTAAAGCCGAGCTGCCAGGCGGAGTAGCACTGTTTCAGTTCATCAACACGCCCCTGGCAGGTATCACGTACCTCCTGGGGGACTTCAAATGGCGCATACGGCCACCCCAGATTAGCCCGGGTGGCAGCAATTTCATCCGCCCCGAGTGGGGAACCGTGAGCACCGGACGACCCCTGCTTGGCCGGACTGCCAAAGGCGATGTGGGTAGTGGCGATAATGATCGACGGGCGCGCCGTCTCTGCTTTTGCTGCGGCGATGGCGGCAACAATCTGGCTGTAATCATGGCCGTCGATACTCTGCACATGCCAGCCGCACGCGCCAAAACGTCCGGCAGTGTCCTCTGACCAGGCCAGCGAGGTTTTGCCCTCAATGGTGATGCTGTTACTGTCGTAAATGTAGACCAGATTTCCCAGTTTCAGATGCCCGGCCAGGGCAGCCGCCTCATAGCTGATCCCCTCTTGCAGATCTCCGTCACCAATCAGCGCGTACACTGTGTGGTCGATCGGGCTGAAGTCGGCGGTATTAAACCGCTCCGCAGCCATTTTTGAGGCAAGTGCCATGCCGACGCCGTTGGCAAAACCCTGGCCAAGCGGCCCGGTGGTCACCTCAACACCGACGGTATGGCCGAATTCCGGATGGCCGGGGGTTTTACTTCCCCACTGACGGAAATTTTTCAGTTCATCCAGCGGCAGGTCATAGCCGAACAGATTCAGCAGTGAATAGAGGAGCATCGAACCATGGCCGGCGGAAAGAACAAAACGGTCGCGGTTTGCCCAACAGGGGTCCTCCGGGTTGAAGGAAAGAAAGTTCCCCCACAGGCCGAACGCGCAGTCGGCGGCCCCCATCGGCAGGCCGGGGTGACCGGAATTGGCTTTTTCTACGGCATCTACCGAAAGAAAACGGATGGCGTCGGCGCAGAGCCGGGCCTTGTCAGAGGGAATCATGGTGTGGTGCATGGAAAATCCTTTCATCGGGGAATGTGTACGCTATGTAAAATGGTTGAAACCTTCTGTTTGAGCGGTGTAGTGACTGCCGTCGCAAGTGACAGCGGTCACCCCCGGGGAGCGCGTCACTATACCAATACGTGTCACCGCAATGCCACACTTTTTCATGCAGTCGACGATTTTTTCGCGGCTGGAGGCCTGGGCAGTGAAGCAGAGCTCATAATCTTCGCCCCCGGAAAGCACCAACTGGTACGGTACAGCGGACAAGTGTGCCGTGTGAGAGAGGAAAGTTGCGGATAGCGGGAGATCGGCAAGAGTGATGCGGCCGCCGACGCCGGACTGTTCGGCAATATGGCCGAAATCTGCCAGAATACCGTCACTGATATCAATCATGGCGGTGATTACACCGGCTTCAGCCAGCGCCAAAGCAGCCGATACCCGTGGGGTGGGGTCAAGCAGGCGGTTCAGCAGAAATCCGACCTCTTCGACTCCCGAATTCCTGGGGTCAGATGATCGGCCGGGATGTCCTTCCGCCAGCCGCAGGCCAAGCGCCGCATCCCCCAGCGTACCGGTAACCCAGATATCGTTGTCCGGCAGCGCACCGCTACGCCGGATAATCCGTTCGGGGAGCTGTTCACCCATAATGGTCACGGAGACCGTCAACCCGGAACGTGACGAGCAGGTATCTCCGCCGATCAGGGTAACACCATGCTCTGCCGCCATTGCCAGAAAACCGCGCATAAATTCATCAACAAAATCAAGGTTGCTGTCCGGGGGGATTGCCAGGGAAAGGAGTGCCCAGCGCGGTATACCGCCCATGGCAGCGACATCGGAAATACTGACCGCAAGGGATTTCCGGCCCAAACGATAGGGGTCATGCCAACTGCGGCGGAAATGCACACCTTCCAGCAGCATATCGGTTGAGGTCAGCAACTGCATACCGGGCGAAAGGGTTGTTACCGCAGCATCGTCACCAATGCCGGTCACCACACCTTCACCGGAACAGACGCCGGAGGCAATGCGTGCAATAAGGCCAAATTCGCCAAGGGTGGCAAGAGCGGTAGCTGAAGGAGAGGTCAATGTCGAGTCGTTTCTGTGCATATCCGGAATGTGTGGAAAACGGGTTTCAGTTCACTTGAAAAAGCGGTTTACATTGTAGCCTACCGGGCTTTAATGGCAAGCAAAAACCATCGTCTGGCGGCGTTAAATAATGTTGCAACGACCGAACTGATATGCTAGCTTTCACGCGCTTGCAGATAGCATGTACCGTTGAACACTAAAAAGGAGATTTACGTGAAAATCACTACAACAACAAAACTGCTTACCGCCGCCCTTTGTGTGGCTGCACTTATCGGCTGTCAGGGCGGCTCCACTTCCGGCGGAGCAAAAACTGAGGGAAAAAAAGAGGGAAAGGTACTTGCTGAAGTTAATGGCAGCAGTATCACCACCGGAGATTTTGACCGCGAGCTGAAAAATCTGCCCGAATACCTGAAAACGATGGCAGATACCCCCCAGGGGCGCAAAGAGATGCTGGACACGATGGTTATTCGTGAACTGATTTTGCAGCAGGCTTCTAAAGATGGACTCGATAAAGGTGCCGAGATCGAGGACAAGCTGCAGGAACTGAGAAAGCGTCTGGTTGTGGAATCGTTCCTCAAGAAGAAGGTCGAGGCTGAATCAAAGGTTTCCGATGAGGACATGAAAAAGTTTTATGAGCAGAACAAGGACAAGTTCAAATCCGGCGAGCAGATCAAAGCCAGCCACATTCTGGTAAAAACTGAAAAAGAGGCAAAAGAGGTTCTGGCCAAGCTTAAAGCGGGCGGTAATTTCGAGGAACTGGCCAAGAAAAGTTCTGTTGACTCTTCCGCCGCCAAAGGCGGGGATCTTGGTTGGTTCGGCAAGGGGAGCATGGTGCCGGCTTTCGAGAAAGCAGCCCTCGCCCTTAAAGATGGACAGATTTCGGATGTGGTCAAATCTGATTTTGGTTTTCACATCATCAAGCTGACCGGTAAACGTGCTGCCGGTATCCGCCCCTTTGACGAGGTAAAAGAACAGATCAAAGGTGCTATTATGCCGACCAAACAGCAGGAAGTTTTCCAGAAAATCAAGGAAGACCTGAAAAAAACAGCCAAGATTTCGATCAAGGAAGATGTTTTGAACGGCGCTGGAGAGAAGAAGGAAGAGCCGAAAACCGAAGATAAGAAACCGGCTGAAACCCCCAAGCCGGCAGCTCCCGAAAAAAAATAACGGCCGTCAGGCCTGGCAGACTTTGAACAGATAAAACCGGAAGTGCGGGACCAGTTCCCCCTTCCGGTTTTGACATCTACCGAAGAAAAGAGTTCACCTATGAAGTACCATACTTTTACCACAGCGATAGTAACATTAGCCCTGCTCATGGCGGGTGGTTGCGCCGGCACCGATGCAGTTGTCACCAGTGAGCCGGCGGCAGCGACCGTGAAGGCAACCCTGCCCCCCGCCCCACAGGCCGTACCCGCTAAACCGAAAAACATAACCAATGCCATTGTTGCCATTGTCAACGATGACATTATCACCCTTCATGACATCAACCGGGAAGCGCAGCCGGCAATCGCTGAGGCGGAAAAGAAAGCCGCTCTTGACGATGCCGCCCGAAGCCGCCTTCGCCGTGCTGCCCTTGACCGCCTGATTGAAAAGCGGCTGACCGAGCAGAAGATCAAGGAACTGAGTATTCGCGTGTCTGACGAAGAACTCCGCCAGGCGATTGAGGATGTGCAGAAACAGAACAATATCACCACCCAGGAGGCTTTGGTAGCAGCTCTGACAGTCCAGGGCCTCACCTATGAACAGTATCGCGCCCGGCTTCAGGAGCAGATTGAAAAGCTGAAACTGGTAAGCATGGAAGTCCGCGCCAAAATACAGGTGGGTGAGTCCGAGATGCGCGATTACTACACCGCAAACCTGGCCAAGTACTCCGAAGAGGAAAGCTTCCGCGCCCGGCATATTTTCTTTAAAACCGGCGCAAAAGCTTCTCCGGAGGAGATACAGCAGGCCAAGAGCACCGCTCTATTGGTTTTGGCTGACGCCAAGGGGGACAAAGATTTTGCCGAGCTGGCAAAAAAATTCTCCCAGGATCCGGCCGCCAGAAAAGACGGCGGTGATCTGGGCAGCTTCAAAAAAGGTGATATGCAGCCGGAGCTGGAAAAAACTATCCTCTCTCTGAAACCGGGTGAGGTCAGTGATCTGGTGTCAACGCCGATCGGCTTTCACATTATCAAGCTTGAGGTACGGACGCCTGGCACATCCAGATCGTTTGACAGCGTCAAAGGGGATATTGAAGAAATTCTCTACCGCGTCAAATCGGAAGAACGCTTCAACCAATGGGCAAAAGACCTGCGGGGCAAAGCCACCATCGTTATCAGGGAACTTGAGCCACCACTGTAACCAACCGGAATTGAACAAAAAAAACCGCTCACCCGAAACCGGGGAGCGGTTTTTTTTCAATACCTCTCCAAATCCACCTACTCCTTGCGGCGCAGATAACCGAGAAACTCCTCACAGGAAAGCTGCTCTTTTCTAACCAGGTGAACGATCTCCCTGCTCATGGCCAGTTTTTCCCCGCTTTTCATAGTTTCCTTCAGCAGCACGAACAATGGCGTGTTACTGCTGAACGTGTTCAGGCGAAGCCGTTCCTGCAGCTCGAAGGCCGACATATCCGGCAGCATCTGACTTGAGAATATCATATACACCGGATGAATCGACGACAGGGCCAGGGCCTCTTTTCCGGTATACCCTTTTACGACTTCGAAACCGAGCGCTTCCACAACATGGGAGATTTTATCTTCACCTGACCGGGAAACAACCATGGATTGCAAATCCCAGGTTTCAGCCTCTTCCGTCAACCCGTACACCGCCATACGATCCTGTAAATGCTGTGCATCAATCGGCAGCGTGAAAAAGCCGGCAACCGGGAATACACCGCCGACCTTCCCCTTTTCGCTCAAAAACACCGGCAGCACCGGAATATTCCAGGTAGCGGGAGAGTTTTTGATTTTCAGCAGTTCGCCCCAGCCGTCATTGGAAAAGGGAGAGATATCGAGCACAACCCCCAACGGCCGCCCGGCTTCAAGCTCGTCGTACCGCCCCATGCGGCAGACATAGCCACCCGCTTCAAGGTACGAAGAAAGCACGGTTTCGCGCCCCTCCCCGGGATTGACACCCAATATCCAGATATCCTTGCGTAATTCGGTGTTCTCTGCCATAGCCGCTCCCGCCTGAAAGCATTGATCAAAATAAAATGTCATCGTACCGGAAAAACAGTGCCTGAAAAACGGGGGTTACTCGACCGAATAAAGTTCGAGTACCCTTTCAATTATGTTTGTCGTTGATTTACCATCCACAAAGGTGACTAATTCCACCCGGCCGCCGTACGCTTCCACCACGTCTCTTCCGACCACACCATCCAGCGAGTAATCGCCTCCTTTGGCGAGAACGAGTGGTTTGAGGGCCGTAATCAGATTCAGAGGGGTATCTTCGTCAAAAATAACGACATAATCGATACAATCAAGGGCGGCAAGAAGATGGGCCCGTTCATCCTGATCGATCAAGGGGCGTTTTGCCCCCTTCAGCCGGCGGACAGAGGCATCACTGTTCAGCCCCAGAATCAGTAAATCTCCGAGGTTTCGCGCTTTCTGCAAATACTTCACATGGCCGGCGTGCAGCAGATCAAAGCAGCCGTTAGTAAAAACAATACGCTTACCCCTGCCCTTTTCGGCGGCAATCAGAGGCGCCAGCACGTCCAGACTCTTTATTTTAGTATGGCTGTCCTTGTGGTCCAGCGACACGGCATCAATAATTTCCTGCGGGGTGACGACCGATGTCCCCAGTTTGCCAACGGCAATACCTGCTGCAACATTTGCCAGCCGGGCCGCTTCGGCCATGCTGAAGCCGGAAGCGATGCCGACAGCAAGTGCTGCAAGCACCGTATCTCCGGCGCCCGAAACATCAAACACCTCACGGGCCACCGTCGGTATATGGACAACATCGCCATCCTTTGAAAAGAGCGACATCCCCTCTTCGCTGCGGGTGATGAGCAGATGCTGCAAACCGACACCCTTCATGATAACGGCTCCGGCCTGTGCCAGCGATGCGGTATCTGTGATGGGGATTCCGGTCGCCGCTTCCGCTTCCTTACGGTTCGGCGTCAGCAGCGTCGCCCCGCCGTAGCGGGTAAAATCAGTTCCCTTCGGATCGACCAGAACCGGAATACCGACTGCGGAAGCTGCCGAGATTGCCGCTGCAATAACGGCCGGGGTCAGCACCCCCTTGTTGTAATCGGAAAGCACAACCACCGAATATTCGCACACGTGGGCCGCTATCCAGAGGCAGAGCTGCTGTTCAACGGCAGCCGGAAGCGCATTCCTCGACTCCCTGTCAATACGCACTATCTGCTGATGTGACGCGACAACTCTCGTCTTGCGACTGGTGCGACGTTCCGGGTCCTGAAAAATTGCTCTGGTATCAATATGGTGATGGCAGAACTGCCCCAGCAGCTCCCGCCCGTTCTGGTCGTCACCCACAACGGAACAGACCGAAACCTGTGCCCCCAGCGCCGCCAGATTGTGCACCACGTTGCCGGCCCCGCCCAGACGGAGTTCCTCACGGATAACATCAACAACCTGCACCGGTGCTTCCGGAGAAATGCGATCGGCACGGCCCCACAGATACTCATCCAGCATCAGGTCACCGATAACAAGACTCCTGATTTCAGCACTATGGGCAAAAAGTTTTTCAACAACGGTCCGGTCCATACGCCCTCCTCGGCGGAAATAATCAGGAAAACATCTTCTTTTCGAGCAGGTCACAGACGATATGGATGATGGTGATATGCCCTTCCTGAACACGGGGGGTATCGTTGGTCGGCACAATCAGCGCCAGGTCACAGGCGTCCTTGATGCAGCCGCCATCCTTGCCGAGCAGGCCAATGGTGCGGCACCCTTTTTCCCGGGCCAGACCCAACGCCTGCATCACATTGGGAGAGTTGCCGCTGGTCGAAATTCCGACAACCAGATCCCCCGATACGGCCAATGCCTCAATCTGACGCGTGAATACCATGTCAAAACCGTAGTCATTGCCTATTGCGGTCAGAATGGACGTGTCGGTGGAAAGGGCAATCGCCGGCAAGCCCCGTCGTTCCATCTTGAAACGCCCCACGATTTCTGCCACAAAATGCTGGGCATCGGCAGCAGAGCCGCCATTTCCCATCACCAGCAGTTTACCGCCATGCTCGAAAGTTTCCACCAGTAGCGTCACCATTTCGGCAATTTTTGGGGACAATTCCTGTTCAACCCGGGCGATGACCTCACGATGGGCCGCAAGTTGAGATGTGATTTCCGTTATCATGGTTTTGCCTCCCAGAATAATCCGCTCAAGCGGTAGTACAGTCACGAATGCTGCCAGGCAGCTGGTCATACATGATGGCGCCGTCAAAACCGGGAATAGGAGCGCTGTTCTCACCCCGCACCGGAATCAGATCCGGTGAGCCGCTCTTCAGCGAGGCAACGGTACGCTGGAGATCCCGTAACGGAAAAAGAAGCGACAACTGATGCAGCTCAATACCGGTATGCAGACTATTCCACCCCATTTTTCGGAAAGCGGAATACTGACGGCGATGCAGAATCAGTGAAAAACGGTGCCCCTGACGGGCAGCATCCAGAATGGCTTCGACAGTGTCGCTTAGAGAGCCGGCGTCAACCCCGGCACCAAAATACACACAATAATGGCGAGTAATCCCCCACCGGGATATGTACTCCGATCGGCTGTTACGCTTCATCTCTTCCCGGCGCTGAGCCGAACCGAACCGCTGCGCAGCGCTGCAGGGTAACGATACGGCCCCGGTGATGCAGGTGCGGTATCCATGGGAAGCAACACGCCGAATGTACTCTTTCAGGCACCACTCACTCTCTTCCATCTGTTCGTCAAACGCACCGACGATCATACGCATCCCGGTCTGCACCAGAAGGGTCGAAAAAGACGCTGTGGAACTTTCCATGAGTATGCATCCCGAGGGTAGTGTCGACAGGCCGGGCAGATCCACCCCGGTGAGCAGCGGTGAGACGATCCCGGCCCCGGTAGTTTCAGCTGCATTCACCAGAGCTTCCAGCCACCCTTCCCGCACGGAGACGTTCGGCCGGACGATAACGGTATAATCGCTGTCAGAGCGAGCCAGCCCCATATTTATCGCAGCCACCAGCCCGACATTTCTTTCTGACTTGATAAACAGCCCCTGATCGCCAAGACGCTCGGAAAACTCCTCCAGCATCAGTTCTGTTTCACGACTGCTGCCATTGTCAACGATAACCAGACGCGCCCCGTGAGAGCAGGCAAGAATGGCCGCAAGGCAGGCACGTGACTCGAATGGGCTGTTCCAGATGGGAACAAGTATGTCAATTGTGGGGGAGGTCATAGCAGGTCTAAAACGGCTCTGCACCCAAGGGGTTCGACACACGTCACAAACTTCAGGGGGAGAGGAGGCAAAAAATGCTGCATTGTATCCAATTCCCCCCGCAGTTTTTTTGTACGCTGTACCGCTCTTGTGATGAAAATCAGGATGAAATTGCGACGCGACGCAACAGGTCAAGCTCATCCAGAACAAGCCCGGACCCCAGGCAGACGCAGTCAAGCGGGTTTTCAGCGATTAGCACCGGTACTTTGGTTACCTCGCGCAGCAGCAGGTCCAGGTTGCGCAGCAGGGCGCCCCCACCGGCCAGAAAAATCCCCTGGTCTACAATATCTGCTGCCAGCTCAGGCGGTGTTTTTTCCAGGCAGATCCTCACCGTATCAATAATGGCGTTCACCGCTTCTTTGAGCGCCTCACGAATTTCGTCCGAGTTGACCTTGATTGTTTTTGGAATGCCGGAAACCAGATCGCGCCCTTTGACTTCCATCTCCAGCGTTTCGGGACCCGGATACGCTTCGCCGATTTCTATTTTAATTTTTTCTGCCCATCGTTCGCCGATCTGCAGGTTGTATTTTTTACGAATGTACTGAACGATCGCCTCATCCATCTTGTCGCCCCCCATTCGTGTCGACTGCGCGTACACGATGCCGGCCAGGGAGATAACCGCAACTTCGGTAGTACCACCGCCGATATCGACAATCATGTTGCCGGATGCTTCGGTAATCGGTAGTCCGGCGCCGATAGCAGCCGCCATCGGTTCCTCGATCAGGTAAACTTCACGGGCTCCGGCAGACTCCGCCGATTCCTTGACCGCACGCTTTTCAACCTGGGTAATGCCGGACGGCACACAGATAACGATGCGGGGGCGGACAAGGGTCTTCCGGTTATGCACCTTATGGATGAAATAGCGGAGCATCTCCTCCGTTATGTCAAAGTCGGCGATAACACCGTCCTTCATGGGACGGATGGCGGTAATTGACCCGGGAGTACGCCCGAGCATCTGCTTCGCTTCCATACCGACCTTAAGTACCTTCTGCTGACCATTGGGCATTTTCTGCACAGCAACAACGGACGGCTCGCGAACCACGATCCCTTTTCCCTTGAGGTACACCAGAGTGTTGGCGGTGCCAAGGTCAATGGCCAGGTCATTGGAGAACATCCCAAACAGATAATCAAACATTTTCAACATTACGGTACGATCCTTTCAATACTCATTAATCAAGTGGGTAAAATGGCGTTGGAGAATACCAGAGTTGCAACCGGTAATGCAAGAAAGAATATGGGATAACCGTGATGCGCAGCCGTGCAGAAATCAGATTATCCGCAGTTCGCCCCGCTCACCCGGAACAAGCCGACTTCTTGACATTACGGCTTTATATCTGTAGTTTGGTGCAGTTTTAACGAACCAGGATCGGAGACAGCACCCCCATGGAATATAAAGATACCCTCAATCTGCCCCAGACCGAATTCCCGATGAAAGCCAACCTGAACCAGCGGGAACCGGAAATGCTCGACAAATGGGAAAAAGCCGGACTCTACGCCAAACTGGAAGCGGAGGGAAAAAACAAGCCGCTTTACGTACTGCACGACGGCCCTCCCTACGCCAACGGCCATATCCACATCGGCCATGCCCTCAATAAAACCCTCAAGGATATTCTGCTTAAAGTCAAACGCATGGAAGGGTTCCACGCCCCCTATGTGCCGGGGTGGGACTGCCACGGCCTCCCCATCGAACTGCAGGTGGAAAAGAATCTCGGCTCCCGGAAAAACCAGATCAGCAAGCTTGAGATGCGCCGCGAATGCCGGGCCTATGCCGCCAAATTTGTGGATATCCAGAGAGAGGAATTTAAACGCCTGGGGATTCTGGGGGACTGGGAAAAGCCATATTTGACCATGAACTATGAATATGAGGGGCTGACCGCAGCCGAACTGGCCCGTTTTGCCCACAATGGCGGACTGTACCGGGGACGCAAACCGGTGCACTGGTGCTCTTCCTGCGTCACCGCCCTGGCGGAAGCCGAAGTCGAGTACGCCGACCACTCGTCCCCCTCCATCTTCGTCCGCTTCGCCCTGAAAGACGACCTGTCGGCCGCTATCCCTGCTCTTGCCGGGAAACAGGCCTACATCGTTATCTGGACGACAACCCCCTGGACAATCCCGGCCAACCTGGCCGTGGCTCTTCATCCGGAGTTTGAGTATGTGGCGGTGGAAACGGCAAAGGGTGTTCTGATCGTTGCGGAAGGGTTGAAGGACTCATTTCTGACCGCAGTAGGCCTGACCGGGGACGTTATTGCCACGTTCCAGGCGGGAGTACTGGAGCGCGCTCGGTGCAAGCACCCCTTTTATGATCGTGATTCAATCGTCCTGCTGGGTGAGCACGTCACTCTGGAAGCCGGCACCGGCTGCGTTCACACCGCCCCCGGCCACGGCCAGGAGGATTACGAGCTGGCCCTGAAAGAGGGGCTGGAGATTTACAACCCGGTGGACAACCACGGGAAATATCTGGCAACTGTCGAATTCTTCGGCGGCCAGCAGGTTTTCCCGGCCAATCAGAGCGTCATCGACAAGCTGACCGAGGTTGGAGCGCTGCTCCAGTGCGCCACCATCAGCCACTCCTACCCCCACTGCTGGCGTTGCAAAAAACCGATCATCTTCCGCGCCACCGAGCAGTGGTTCATCAGCATGAAGGCCAATGACCTGCGCGACAAGGCGCTGAAAGCGATCGACCAGGTGCAGTGGATCCCCAAGTGGGGTCGCGAACGCATCTACGGCATGATCGAAAACCGTCCCGACTGGTGCGTTTCGCGCCAGCGTTCCTGGGGTGTTCCAATCACCGCGTTTTCCTGTACCGCGTGCGGCGAATACATCGCCGACGGCACCATCATGGATCACATTGCAGAAATTTTCAAAAAGGAGAGCTCCGATGTCTGGTTCGACTGGAGTGCCGAGAAGTTGCTTCCCGCCGGCACCGTCTGCCCAAAATGCGGCGCTGCTTCCTTTGAAAAGGAAAATGACATTCTGGACGTCTGGTTCGATTCGGGGGTTTCCCATGCCGCAGTACTGGAGCCGAGACCCGGTCTCCATTCACCGGCGGATATGTACCTTGAGGGGAGCGATCAGCACCGTGGCTGGTTCCATTCATCCCTGTTGGAAAGCGTCGGAACCCGAGGCGTTGCCCCCTACAAAAATGTGCTGACCCACGGCTTCGTACTGGATGGCCAGGGACGCAAGATGAGCAAATCCGTGGGCAACGTGGTAGCACCCGAAGACGTCATCAAGAAGTTTGGCGCCGACGTTCTGCGCCTGTGGGTTTCCGCCATGGACTACCAGGACGACACCCGTATTTCGCAGGAAATCCTGACCCGAGTCGCGGAAGCATACCGGCGTATCCGGAACACCTGCCGCTATATCCTCGGCAACATCAGCACCTTTGATCCGGAGACCCAATCGGTCCCGCTGTCACAGATGCCGGAAATCGACCGGTGGGCACTGCATCAGCTTGAGTTACTCAAGGAGCGGGTTCTCACCGCCTACCAGAATATGGAATTCCATGTCATCTATCAGGAAGTCAACGGCTTCTGCACGGTAGAGATGAGTGCATTATACCTCGATATCCTTAAAGACCGCATGTACACCAGCAAGGGTGATTCTCTGGAGCGGCTCAGCGCCCAGACGGTCATGTTCCGCATTCTCGATACCCTGGTGCGCGTTCTTGCCCCGGTACTTTCCTTCACTTCCGACGAAGTCTGGCAGTTCATGCCGGGACAGCGTGAAGAGAGCGTGCATCTGGCCCAGTTCCCCGCACGCACTCCGGAATGGCAGGATGATGCTCTGGCGGCCCGCTGGGAGCGCATCATCAAAGTGCGCTCGGATGTTTCAAAAGCGCTGGAACTCGCCCGGGTTGCCAAAACCATCGGCCACTCCCTGGACGCCGCCGTAACGATTGCCGCTCCTCCCGAACTGTTCTCATTTCTGCAGAATTATGCCGCCGAACTTAACAGCATTTTTATCGTATCCAAAGCGACTCTGGCAGCGGATCTTGAGGGGGAATACTGGACCTCTGAAAACATTGAGGGGCTGAAAATCCAGGTAACGGCCGCGCCGGGAGTAAAATGCGAGCGCTGCTGGTATTACAGCGAAGAACTGGGCACGGATGCCGGGCACCCGACCATCTGCCCCAAATGCACGATTGCCGTAGCATAAAGGAACTATACACCATGAATCGTCGATACACCCTGTTTGCCGTCATTGCAGCCGTCGGCATTATCATTGACCAGATAACCAAGATCTACATAGACCGCAGCATGAAGCTGTTCGACTCGATCCCTGTTATCGAAAACTTCTTCCATATCACCTACGTCAGGAATAAAGGGGCGGCCTTCAGTTTTCTCTCCAGTGCTTCCTGGCGGCTGCCGTTTTTTATCACCGTGTCGATCGTGGCAGCGCTGGTTATTCTGATCGCCTTTCGCAAACTGCGTGACGACCAGAAGCTGGCGCAAACGTCCCTGGCACTGATTTTTTCCGGTGCCGTCGGCAACCTGATCGACCGGGTCCGCATGGGTGAGGTAATCGATTTTCTTGATGCTCACTGGTACCGGCACCACTGGCCGGCTTTCAATGTCGCCGATTCCCTCATCTGTGTCGGGGTTTTTCTGCTGGCAGTTGATATGATTCTTGAAGAGAGGCGGGTAAAAACCGGTATATAGCTCCACACGCCGGCTTTTTGTTGTTCATTCGGGGGAACCGTTATGACAAACAAACGATCCGAACTAACCGGGGACAAGCTTCCGTGTGCCGATACGGTGCCTTCCCCTGAAGACGTCACGGCCGGTGAGTCGGGGCAACTCCTCCGTAAAGCACAGGTGCAACAGGCCGAAAGGGAAAGACAGAGCGACGAGCTGCGGCGGACCCAGGAGGAACTGGAAGCGTCACAGGCGCGCTATTTCGATCTGTATGAATTTGCACCGATTGGGTATTGCACCGTCACGGGGCAGGGGACGATCCTGCAGGTCAACCTCACGGCTGCCAACCTGTTGGGAAGAACCCGTGACACACTGCTTAAACAGCCATTCTCCCGATTCATCCTTGATGCAGACCACGGTGTTTTTAACGTCCATTTCAGACAGCTGTTCGAAACGGGTGCGCCGCAGGCCTGGGAAATACGCATGGTGCGGGGCAACGGCACAACGCTCTGGGCACATCTGGTAGCCACGTCAGTACAGAATGACAAGTGCCGCGTTACCATAAGTGACATAACAAAGCGTAAACGGTCAGAGGCGGCTCTGCTGGAAAGTGAAGAGCGACTGCGGATGGCACAGGAGGCGGCCCTTTCCGGCACATGGGAGTGGGACCTGCGGACCAACGAGAACATCTGGTCTGAAAACCTCTGGATATTGTACGGTCTGGAACCGTTCAGTTGTGAAGCGACGTATGACACATGGCTGCAGATTGTTCACCCCGATGATCGTGCCGGAGCGGAGCAGGCGGTACAGGAAGCCACATCGAAAAAACTGGAACTGAACACCGAGTGGCGCGTTCGTTACGCCGACGGCAGTGACCACTGGCTCATGTCCCGGGGGAAACCGCTGCTTGATGAAAATGGCCAGGTAGCCCGCTACCTTGGCATAGTCATTGACATTACCGAGCGCAAACGGGTTGAGACAGCCCTGCATGAAGCGCACGGGACCCTGGAGCGGTTGGTAATGGAGCGGACTGTTGAGCTGTCCGGAGCAGTAGCCAGCCTCCAACGGGAAGGCCTGGAGCGGAAACAGCTTGAACTGCAGCTGATTGAGGCGAAGAAACTGGAGGTAATCGGCCAGATCGCCGGCGGCGTTGCCCATGAAGTCCGCAACCCGCTTAATGCCATCCTGACCATCACCGAAGCGCTGTTCAGAGAGAGTGTGGTAGCCGAAAACCCTGAATTCGGGCCGTACCTCCAGCATATCAGAGCGCAGATCAATCGTTTGGCTCACCTGACAAACGACCTGCTTGATCTGGGGAGAACCGTTCAAGAGGGCAACCGGCAACCCGTATCACTGTTGGAAGTGTGCCGAGAAGCGCTTGATCTCTGGAAGTCAAGCGGCCTTTCAAAAACCAGAGCCGGCGGCCTGTCTCCCAACAGTGTTGATGCATCGGTTCTGGTGCTGGCAGACGGCTTCAAACTGGAGCAGGCGATCTTTAACCTTTTGGAAAATGCCGGCGATCATATCCCTGACGGCAGCAGCATCATTATTCAGGTGATGTGCAGCGAAGACAACTGTACTGACGGTATGGCGGTTGTTCAGGTGATTGACCGGGGGACCGGCATTGCCGAGGAGAGTTTACCGCGCGTTTTCAACCCCTTCTACACCCGCAGGAAAGGGGGGACCGGTCTCGGACTGGCTCTCGTCAGGCGCTATATTGGCAATATGGGCGGAACTGTGCAGATCTGGAATAACGATCCGCCACCTGGTTGTACTGTGGAAGTGCGCATCCCGCTGTACCGGGAGAATACGGGGGAATAATCAATAGAGCTGGAACCGTTGACACGTAGCACTGGATATCCAGAACGGCGCGAAGCACCTTCCAAATTTCAGTCAGGGGGAGTCCCTGCATAGCACTCCCCGCCGACATAAACCTCCTGCAGCACCCCCTCCCGCATAACCCGTTCCAGTATCCTTTCATCACCACCGGAACAATTCCCCACAATCTGGAAATCAGCCCGCCGGCCCGCTTCCAACGAACCGCACGCCGCAGAGAGGCCGAGAGCCGCAGCACCGCCGGTCGTCACCATCCGAAAAACATCCGACTCAGAAAGGTCATCCGAAAAGATCTCCAGGGCAAAGCGGAGTTCATCCCACAGTGAAAGGGAATTGTTGCTGGCGAGGGAATCGGTGCCGAGCGACATCGGAATACCGGTTTTTTTGAACAGATGGACCGGAGCACGACCCACATCAAGAAGTTCATTACTCCGGGGGCAGAGAGCGATGTGCGTACCGCGCGCTTTGATGATGCCGGCATCGGCAGAGGAAACGTGAACGCAGTGAACCGCAAGGGTGTTCGGGGTCAGCAGGCCGTGGCGATCAAGCAACTCGGTGGAACTGCAGCGGGCCTGGTGTCCGAGAAAACGCTCCCACCCGACAAATGGATAGAAAGATGAAGACAGGTCTCCGCTGCCGTCGAAAATAAAGTCAGCTTCAGCACGGGACTCGGAAAGGTGAATGGACAACGGCAGGGAATGTGCCGCAGCAGCATCCCTGACAGCAGCCAGACGATCCTGACCGATCGTGTAGGGCGAGTGGGGGGACAGGCCGCACAACATGGCCCCGGTATCGGCAGTGAGTGCAGCAGCGGTCGCGGCGGCAAGCCGGCCGGAAAAATAACCGGCATCCTGCCCCAGCAGCTCGAAGTAGGTGCGCCCGGCAAGCGGCGAACCGTGGTACAGCGCGGCCAATGCCGGGTTGGTAACGATCTCGCCGATGGCTGTTGTCCCGGACTCCAGACACATACGGACCCCTTCCCGAACCGAAGGGGGATAATCCTCCGCAGTCAAGCCGCGTGCAATCTTGATCAGCTGGATTATCCAGTCGGTAAAGCGGCGGGGGTTGTAATCAACAGCCGACCGGAGTCGCCATGAGGGGAAATGGGTTAATTCAAGGTGGGTATGGGCGTTGACAAATCCGGGCAGGAGTGCGCAACCGGTGAAATCAAGCACCGGTGCCGCATAGTCCCGCCGGAGTGCGGCCAGGGGGCCGACCGCCGCGATACTGCCGTCACGAACGAGCAATGCCCCGCCGGAAACCGGCGGGGCATCAGGATTAAGCAGCCAGGATGCAGCGTAGATGACCCCATCACACATGTAGCACCTCGTTTCCGCAATTACCCGGGAATCGCACACCGGACACATCCCTGCTTACGAACGCACCTTCTTTGGTGCCGGACTGTTCTTTCCCGGCACTTTTCCGGGAGTATGGGGAGGGTACTTCTCCAAAGCAAGCTTCAGAGCCTCCTCCACTTCTGTAACGGTGACTATTTTCACCTTTTTCAGGATTTCCGGTGGAATGTCCTCCAGATCCTTTTTATTCTGCTCCGGAATGATGACGAGACGCATCCGGGAGCGGACGGCCGCCAGGATTTTCTCCTTGAGGCCGCCGATCGGAAGCACCTTGCCGCGCAGCGTGATCTCGCCGGTCATGGCCACGTCTTTCTTCACCGGAATATTGCACAGGATCGAAACCAGGGCCACGGTCATGGCGACACCGGCTGAAGGGCCATCCTTCGGTATGGCTCCGGCCGGCACATGAACATGAATTTCATGCTCCTGGAAAACTTCCGGGTTCAGATGCAGTGCCGCAGCGTGGGCACGGATATAGGAATGGGCCGCCTGAATTGACTCCTTCATGACATCGCCCAGCTGACCGGTCAGCGTCAAAGCGGCTTTTCCCGCCATCAGGCTCGCCTCGATATGGAGAATCTCCCCTCCTACCGGCGTCCACGCAAGTCCGTTGACCACCCCGACCTCGTTTTTGTCCAGTTCTTCCTCGCGGATGTACTTCGGCACCCCCAGATAGGTGTGCAGGGTTTTGGCTGCTACCTTAACCGTGCGATGATTCCCTTCGGCCACTTTGCGGGCAACTTTACGGCAGATTTTGCCGATTTCCCGTTCCAGATTACGCAGACCGGCCTCGCGGGTATATTTGGCGATGATCTCCATTATGGAATCATCGTCAAAGCTGATGTGCTTCGGCTTCAGCCCATTATCCTTGATCTGGCGCGGAACCAGGTAACGCTTGGCGATCTGGAGTTTTTCCTCTTCCGTATACCCGGCAAGATTGATAACCTCCATCCGGTCACGCAGGGCCGACGGGATCGGGTCCATCTGGTTGGCGGTTGCCACGAACATCACATTTGACAGATCAAAGGGCTGGTTGATGTAATGATCGGAAAATGAGTGGTTCTGCTCCGGATCGAGCACCTCCAGCAGCGCTGATGAGGGGTCACCCTTGTAGTCGTAGCCGAGCTTGTCCAGTTCGTCCAGCATGAAGACCGGGTTGTTGGCACCCGCCTGCTTCAGCCCCTGCAGTATGCGCCCCGGCAGGGCTCCGATATAGGTGCGGCGGTGTCCCCTGATCTCCGCCTCGTCGCGCACCCCCCCCAGCGATATGCGCACGAACTTGCGGTTCATGGCACGGGCGATGGACTTGCCGAGCGACGTTTTCCCGACACCGGGAGGACCGACGAAACAGAGAATCGGCCCCTTCATTTTTTTCCTCAACTTGCGCACCGCAAGAAACTCCAGAATGCGCTCCTTGATTTTTTCCAGATAATAATGGTCGTTGTCCAGAATCTTCTTGGCCCGGACAATGTCCAGGCTGTCGCGGGTGGCCTTGCTCCAGGGCAGTTCCACCATCCAGTCCAGATAGGTTCTGACAATGCTGGCTTCACCCCCGTCCGGATGCATATTTTCCAGCCGTCCCAGCTGCTTGAGCGCCTCCTTCTGTACCGGCTCGGGCATTTTTGCCGCCTCGATCGCTTTTCTGATCTCCGCCAGTTCCTCTTTGCCCTCATTATCACCCAGCTCGCTCTGGATGGCTTTCATCTGCTCACGCAGATAATATTCCTTATGGTTTTTCCCCATCTCCTCACGAGCGGCGTTCTGAATCTTGGCCTGAACGCTCAGGAGTTCGACCTCCCGGTTCAACAGCTCATTGACCTTTGTCAGGCGGAGAATCGGATCGTTTATTTCCAGCAGAGCCTGGGCATCAACAACCTTCAGGCCGAGATTACTGGAAACCAGGTCAGCCATACTCCCCGCATCCTGGATATTTTCCAGAATGACCATCACTTCGGGAGAAATCTGCTTGCCGAGCTCCATAACCTTGGTCAGCTGTTCGCGCACCGTACGTATCAGCGCCTCTGTCTCCAGCGTTATGTCCACCGGCGCCGTATCGTTCTGGCGCTCGACCCGCACAGTGTAAAACGGCTTGTCGGAGACAAATTCCGTAATGCGGGCCTTGGCCAACCCCTGGACGAGGATTTTGACGCGACCGTCCGGCAGCTTGAGCATCCGCATGATCATGGCGACTGTGCCGACCTCATAGATTTTGTCCGCCGGCGGATCTTCGTCACCAACATCGTGCTGAGTCGCCAGCAGGATCATCCGGTCGCCGGCAAGAGCACTGTCTACGGCCTTGACCGACATCTCCCGTCCCACAAAAAGCGGTATGATCATAAACGGATACACCACCACGTCCCGAATGGGGAGCAGCGGCAGTACCTCCGGTATTTTAAGTTCTTCCGAACTTTGTTCGATATCGTTTTCTATCTCTATCAATCTACATCTCCTTTATAGGCACCAGTCGCTCACAGATTTTTGGACAAATCACCCGTAGCACCCCCAGGCGGTATTCCGCCCTGACTGCGGCGAGATCCACGTTTCCGGGGATATTCACGGTATGATGGAAACGACCGTGACTCCGTTCTACACAGATAAACTTTCCCTCGTTCTGCTCCCTCTGCTTACAGGCTTCCAGAACCAGCGTCACACCGTTCATTTTCAGGGAAATCGCATTCAGGTCGCAACCGGGCAGGTCGAACTCCAGGATGATATCCCGGCATGTTTCATACATATCCATCTTCGGCCGGGTTTCACTGTCTTCAAACGAATCACGCAACTCAAGGGCATGCAGCAGGGTACGCATCTCACCGACATGCCGGTCGAATATTTCCTGTGTAAACGGTTTCCTGCCTGAAAAACGGGACATACATAGCACCTAGCAAATGAGGTAATGTACCGGGCTGTTTCAATCAGTGCGAAGGTAATCATTCCCTCTGGCAAAGTCAAGGCAGACATTCCCCGGAATATCACCAGGCGGAAACATATCAGTTGCCATCCGGAAACTCCGGATGAGCAACTGTTGGTTTCCGTTGCGGAAAGCGGGGATTTTTTCTCCTGGCAAGGAAATCAATGGCTTACACGGAGGCGTACATCGGTACGCCGCACACGTAAGACCGCAGATTTACGCCGCCAGTGGGAAAAAGAAAACAAATAAGAATTTGACTTTGGCTATCCTATGCAATAAATAAGATGTTTGTTCGCACGCGACTAACCGGAAGACGGGGAAAAGATCATGGAAAAATGGTCCATTGGTGAATCTGCCAAGATTTATAATATCGATAACTGGGGCGCAGATCTCTTCTCAATCAACAAGAAGGGGAACATCTGTGTCCACCCTTCATCAAATTCCAAGCATGCCATAGACTTACGGGCTTTGGTTGACGATTTGATCAAGCGCAAGATCAAGCCGCCGATCCTGCTCCGCTTCATGGATGTCCTGCAGGGGCGCATCGCCTCCATCAACCGGGTCTTCAAAAGCGCCATCCAGGAAAATGATTATCCGGCCAAATACCAGACGTTCTACCCGATCAAAGTCAACCAGCAGCGTCAGGTGGTGGAAGCCATCGCCGCCTACGGGAAGCGGTATAACATCGGCCTTGAAGTCGGCTCTAAACCGGAGCTTGTGGCGGGGATTTCCATCTCCAGCGGCAACAACCTGCCGATCATCTGCAACGGCTACAAGGACGCCGAATATATCGAGACAGTTCTGTATGCCACTAAAATCGGTTTCGACATCACGCTGGTTGTGGAAAAACTGTTCGAGCTGGAAAAAATCATCGACATCGCCAAAAAGACCGGCATAACTCCCAAACTGGGGATTCGGGTCAAGCTCTCCTCCAAGGGGACCGGCAAATGGGCCACCTCCGGCGGGGAAGACGCAAAATTCGGCCTGCGTATGTCGGAAATCATTGCCGCCATCAGGATGCTGGAAGACGCGGGGATGCTGGATTCGGTCAAACTGCTGCATTCACATATCGGCAGCCAGATCACCAAGATTGACAAGATCAAAACCGCACTGATTGAAGTCGCCCGTGTCTACACCGAGATGAGAAAACTGGGGGTCGGCATAGAATTTCTGGATATCGGCGGCGGCCTGGGGGTCGATTACGACGGTTCTAAGTCCAGTTATTTTTCCAGCGTCAATTATACCATCGAAGAATACGCCAACGACGTCATCTACCAGATCAAGAATATCTGTGACGAGGCGGGGGTCGAATGTCCGAACATCATCTCCGAATCGGGACGGGCAACGGTTGCCCACTATTCGGTGCTGGTTACCAATGTCCTGAATACCAACACTCAGCACCTGATGCCTGATTTTGAGGAGATTCTGAGCAAATCCGAGAAAGTGGCGCCGACCGTCAAAAAGTTGATGGATATCTACAAAAGCCTCGACCGCTACTCCCTCAGGGAGGATTACCATGACACCCTGCAGTTGATCAACGAAGCGGTCAGCCTGTTCAATCTTGGCTACCTGACGCTCAACGACCGGGCGATTGCAGAATGGCTCTACTCCAAAATAATCAAAAAGATCAACAGTATTGTAGAGAAAATCAAGCCGATCCCGGAAGAGCTGCAGAACTTCCAACTCTCCATGCGCCAGACCTACTTTGCCAATTTTTCGCTGTTTCAGTCGATCCCTGACTCATGGGCCATCGACCAGCTTTTCCCGATCGTTCCGCTGCAGCGGCTTAACCAAAAGCCGGAGGTCATGGCCTCCATCGCCGATATCACCTGCGACTCGGACGGTGAAATCACCAGTTTCGTCGGCGAAAACGGGCGCTCCAAATATCTGCCGCTGCACAAGATCCGCAAGGACGAAGATTATTACATCGGTTTTTTCCTCATCGGCGCGTATCAGGAAATTCTGGGGGATCTGCACAACCTGTTCGGCGACACCAACGCCGTACATATCACCTTCAACAAAAAAACCGGCTACATGATCGACACGGTCATCAATGGTGACGCCACCTGGGAAACCTTGAAATATGTGCAGTACAAAGGGCCGGAAATATTGAAGCGCGTCAGAGACAATCTGGAAAAAAGCGTCGCTTCAAAGAAAATCTCCATCGAAGAAAGCAGCCATTTCATCGAACTGCTGGACAGAACACTGCTGGGATATACCTATCTGGGGGAATAGATACCAACAATTCTGCTGGTTATGGGCTGGCGATTTTTCTTTTACGCCAACGCAGGTAATGAGCCGATCCACATACACTGTAAAAAAGGCGATGTTGACTGCAAGTACTGGCTCGACAGAGAAAATTTTGCAATTGAAGAAGCGTATGCATATAATCTTTCACGTAAAGATCGGCGAGAGGTAAAGCACATCATTTTTGATTATTTCGAATTTATTGAGCAGGAATGGGAACGGTTCCAGAAAGGGGGCGGACGATGAACAGATGTCACAATGTGCAAAACGTAACGTTCTCCAATGACGAGATGGTCTTGACCATTGATGGGACTGCACATCGCTTCAGCCTTAAAACGCTTTCCCCGCGCCTTTTTCAGGCGGCACAGATTGAGCGGGAACGATATGAGGTCTCCGCTTCAGGATACGGCATTCACTGGCCGCTGCTTGATGAGGATCTGTCTATCGACGGCCTGCTCGGCATCATCCATTCCCCCATGTTTGGCTTAAAGAAAGCGGCTTGAGGCAGATCTGCTTTTCTCATGCACACTCCATGACTGATTCACCCCAGAAAGGAACAATATGAGCAACGTCCTTATTATCGGAGCCGGCGGTGTCGGCCAGGTTGTCACCCACAAATGTGCCCAGCGGCGCGACATTTTTACCAACATTACCCTTGCTTCGCGGACCAAAACCAAATGCGACGCCATCGCCGCCCAACTGGGGGGGAGTATTGCAACGGCACAGGTAAACGCGGATAACGTGCCGGAACTGGTCGCCCTGATCAAACAGGTGCAGCCGAAGCTGGTGATCAACGTGGCGCTTCCCTACCAGGATCTGACCATCATGGATGCCTGTCTTGAAACCGGCGTTGACTATCTTGACACCGCTAACTACGAGCCGCTGGACACCGCGAAGTTTGAATATTCCTGGCAGTGGGCCTATCAGGAGCGGTTCAAAAATGCCGGAATCATGGCGCTGCTCGGTTCCGGTTTTGATCCGGGCGTCACCAATGTCTACACCGCCCTGGCCGCCAAAAAATATCTGGACGTGGTGGAGGAGATCGACATCATCGACGCCAACGCCGGTAGCCACGGCCAGCCCTTTGCCACCAACTTCAACCCGGAAATCAACATCCGGGAAGTCACCGCCACCTGTCGCCACTGGGAAAACGGGCAGTTTGTAGAATCCCCGGCACTCACTACCAAGCGGGTATTCGACTTCCCCGAAGGGATTGGTCCGATGAACTGTTACCGTCTCTACCACGAAGAGATGGAATCGCTGGTCAAACATTTCCCCACCATCAAGAAAGCCCAGTTCTGGATGACCTTCTCCGAAAACTACCTCAAACATCTGGAGGTGCTGCAGAATGTCGGCATGACCCGCATCGACGAGGTGGAGTTCAACGGCCAGAAAATTGTACCGATCCAGTTCCTGAAAGCGCTTCTGCCCGATCCCGGCTCCCTGGGGCCGCTCACCAAGGGAAAAACCTGCATCGGCGTCATCGCCCGGGGAACGAAGGACGGTCAGCGCAGACAGGTCTACATCTATAACATCTGCGACCACGAAGCCTGCTACCGTGAGGTTCAGTCCCAGGCCATCAGCTACACCACCGGCGTACCGGCGGTGGTCGGCGCAATTATGATGCTCACCGGCAAATGGCATGGAGCGGGTGTTTGGAACATGGAGCAGTTCGACCCGGAACTGTTTCTGGATGTGCTTGGTCCCATGGGGCTGCCGACGGTGGTTGTCGACGGCGGCGAATGGCCTGAACTGTAATATTTTGACCGGCATCGATATCGACAAAATACTCCGGCTCGCCCCCTCCCCCGCCTACGTGGTGGATCTGGGGCGACTGCGCCACAACCTGGCCATTCTGGATGACGTGCAGCGGCGGAGCGGAGCAAAAATCCTGCTGGCTCTCAAGGCCTTTTCCCTGTGGGGGGTTTTCCCGCTCATCCGTCAAACCCTGCAGGGGGTCTGCGCCAGCTCCCCCTGGGAAGCACGCCTCGGGCGTGAGGAGTTCGGCCGCGAAGTACACAGCTTTGCCGCCGCCTTCAAGGAAAGCGACATTGTTGAACTGCTGGGCATCTCAAATCATCTGGTCTTTAACTCCTTTGGCCAGCTGGAACGCTTTCGCCCCCTGTGGGAAAAGGAACGGGGACGCGTCTCCATCGGCTTAAGAGTCAACCCGGAACATTCCGAAGGGCACACCGAAATATACGACCCCTGCGCTCCCAATTCCCGCCTCGGCATTCCCTATGCCGAGTTCGACCGGCGACTCAATCCGGGTTGCGGCGAACAGACTGCGTTACGCGGGGTTGAAGGGCTTCACTTCCACACCCTCTGCGAACAGCTGTTTGAACCGCTGGAACGGACGGCTCGCGCCTTTGAGGAAAAATTCGGCCGCTTCCTGCCCGGAATGAAGTGGCTCAACCTGGGGGGTGGCCATCACATTACCCGTGACGGCTACGACCTTGACGGCCTTGTGGAACTGGTGAAATATTTCAAGGAAAAGTACGATCTGGAAGTATACCTTGAGCCGGGAGAGGCGATCGCCATCGGCACCGGCATTCTGGTGAGCGAAGTCCTCGACGTGGTCAACAACGGCATGGATATCGCCATTCTTGATGTTTCCGCCACCTGTCACATGCCGGATATCCTGGAGATGCCCTACCGCCCCGCCATTACCGGGGGGAGTGCCGCCGGCGTGAAGCCGCACACATACCGGCTGGCAGGCCCCTCCTGCCTGGCGGGGGACGTCATCGGCGACTGGTCGTTTGAGCAGCAGCTTCACCCCGGCAGCAGGCTGGCCTTTGAGGACATGGCCCACTACACCATGGTCAAGACCACCACGTTCAACGGCATTCAGCACCCGCACATCTGCACCTTCGAGCCGGACACCGGCCAGCTGAACGTGGTGCGCAGCTTTTCATACCAGGATTTCAAAAGCAGATTATCGTAACAGAACAGAACTGAATCCACCAAAACAGGGGGACCGCACGGTCACCCCACGAGGACATACCGATGGCAATCAACACAAGAATATGGATGACCGGCTCGCTGGAATGGTTCGGCTATATCGGAGAAGTTGAAATGTTTCTGGGGCAGCGCTCCTTTCCCAATCCTCCGGAAGAGGGGGATGCCTGGACCACCGAGGTGGGCGATATGTTCAAAATCATCAATGGCGACATTACCCTCGTCGGCAAAACGGAACCGCCCAGAAAGTACTGGTAACGGCAGCCGATGCCTCCCCGCGCAGAGCAGTCGTACTCACCATGACATCCCCCGCCGCTATCATTGAAGTCGCCATTCCTCTTCACCTGGACAGGACGTTTCACTACCGTGTACCGGAGCACCTGCAGCACAGGGCGCTTTCCGGGCGTCGCGCTCTGGTTCCCTTCGGCAACCGGAAACTGACCGGGTACATTCTGGGGGAAGCCGCCGAAACAGAAATTGCCAACCTGAAAGACATTATCGACGTGCTGGACAGCGAACCGCTCTGGACGGCGGGAGAACTGGAATTTTTTCGCTGGGCCGCGTCCTATTACCAGCACCCGCTGGGTGAGGTGGTGCAGACCGCCCTCCCGGCCGGCATCAATATCCAGACACGCAAAGGTACGTCCGGCGTGGAGGCCCCCCTGACCGGCGGCAAATCCGTCCGCCGGGAAACATTCTACCTGCCCGGCCCTGTGGAAGCGGTGACAATCCCCCGCCAACCGGGGGCCAAGGCACTGGAAATACTGGAGGTCATCCGGGAAGCGGGCGACATATCCGGGGGTGAGCTGCGCAAGCGTTTCGGTACCTGCACGCCGCAGCTTAAGCGACTGGCCGAGCTTGGCCTTGCGACGGCGGAAGAGCGGGAAGTATACCGCGATCCGTTCCGGAACCGGGAGGTGACGCGTGACGAGCCGCGCCTGCTGCACAGCCACCAAAAGATGGCACTGGAAGCGATCACAAGTTGCCTTGACCTGCAGCAGTACTCACCCTTTCTCCTCCATGGCGTAACCGGCAGCGGCAAAACCGAAATCTATCTTCAGGCCATTTCCCACGCCCTTGAACTGGGGAAAACGGCACTGGTGCTGGTGCCGGAAATAGCCCTGACTCCGCAGCTGACCGGGCGATTCCAGGCCCGTTTCGGCGGCGGCATTGCCATTCTGCACAGCGCTCTTTCTGACGGTGAACGCTATGACGAGTGGCGCCGCATCCGGCGGGGGCTGGCAAAAATTGTCATCGGTGCCCGCTCGGCCATCTTTGCGCCGCTGGAAAACATCGGCATCATTGTCGTTGATGAAGAGCACGAAGCCTCGTTCAAGCAGTCCGATGGTCTCCGCTACAACGCCCGTGACCTGGCGCTGGTGCGGGGAAGAATGGAGCGGGCCGCCGTTGTGCTCGGCTCTGCGACCCCGCTGGTAACCAGTATCCATGCCGCCGCTCAGGGGCGTCTGACCATTCTCGAACTGCCGGACCGGGTTGCGGGGCGCCCCATGCCACGTGTTGACCTGGTCGCCATGAAAGGAAGCAAAGGGGTACTCTCTGCTCAACTGTCGACCGGCCTGGTCGAAACCGGTGAGCAGGGACACCAGGCCATCGTGTTTCTCAACCGGCGCGGCTTTGCCACCTTCCTGGTCTGCGCCGAGTGCGCCAAACCGCTGATCTGCCCCAACTGTTCCGTTACCCTGACCTACCACCGCCAGCGCCGCCAGAGTCTCTGCCACTATTGCGACTACGCGGTACCGGCTCCCGGCACCTGCCCCGCATGCGGCTGCCCCTCCCTGAGCGAACTGGGCGCCGGGACAGAAAAACTGGAGCACGAGCTGAAAGAATTGCTGCCGACGGCGCGGATTCTCCGGATGGACAGTGACACTACCTCCGGCAAGGGGAGCCACGAGCGCCTGTTGTCCCGCATGAACGACGGCAGTGCCGATATTCTGGTGGGGACCCAGATGATTGCCAAGGGGCACGACTTTCCGGAAGTGACGCTGGTGGGGGTGGTGAACGCCGAAGCAAGTCTCGGAATGCCCGATTTCCGGGCCGCCGAGCGAACCTTCCAATTACTGTCCCAGGTTATCGGTCGGGCCGGGCGGGGAGAAACCCCCGGGCGGGTCGTTGTACAGGCGCTGGATACGGAGCATTATGCCATCCAGTCTGCCGCTGCCCATGACGGAGCCGGATTTTACCGACAGGAGCTGGAATTTCGCCGTGAAGCCGGCTATCCCCCCTTCACACACCTGGCAGCGTTTGCCATTTCCGGTCTGGCAGAGCATACCGTCACCGAACAGGCAGATGCCGCCGCACGGCTGCTGGCGCACCTCAAAACGGAGTTGAAAATCCGGGTGGAGATACTCGGCCCGGCACCTTCCCCGCTGTACCGCCTGCGCAATCGCTTTCGCCGCCAGATCCTGCTCAAAGCGGCAAGCCGGAGCGACCTTCACCGCCTGCTCACCTCCTGGCGACAACGGGCGGCGGTTGCCTCAACGGTTCGGATTTCCGTCGATATTGATCCGGTTGACATGATGTAAAAAGACGGGGCCCGCAGAAATCTGCGGGCCCCGTCGCGTTGTACTGAGATTATTCTCTTTCGGGTTTAGAACGCGGTGCTCAGACCAAGCTCCACTTTTGCTTCACGGGGGTAGGTAGTGTTGTTATACCGGGCGCTCTCGGTGGCAACCGCAGCATCAATATCCATCCGGAGCCACTGGGGGCCGACAGAGAGGCCGCCGGTTACAATCGGCTTGCTTGACGCAACGGCAATATTTTTAAAGGCACCGGCACGCAGCGCTATCCAGCTGGCATACAGTTCCACACCACCGCCGACATTCTGGCTTTCCACTCCGGCTAAAATAGTCTTGTTTCTTGACACATCCATATCGGCCGCAATGTTCAGCCAACTGAACGGAGCGAGGGCAATGCCCGCTCGCAGCTGCGGTTCCACCTTCACCTTGGGAGTGGATCTCCCCGCAATCTGGTACGCATCAAACTCGGGGGAATTCAGGTTCTTCGCCACGAAGCCCACACTGACCGGCCCCATGAGGGGGAGATCCTCATACCGCCACAGCGCCCCAAGATCCACGCCATAGGAGATAGAGTCGGTTTTCTGATCCTGAACCTTTTTGAAGACATCGCTGGAATTGCTGAGTTTAACAATTTGCTGTGAACTGTAAAAAACCGTGCCCTGCATTACCTTCACCGAAGCACCAAGCCCAAGTTTTCCGAACGCGCCGAGGTCGAATTTATGGCCGTAGGAAACCGGAATCTCGGCCAGGGCAAGGCCGCGCAGCTCAATGGTTGACGTGTTGTTTTCGATACTCCCGGCGCCAAGGGTAAATGAATTAGCCAGGTGAACCATGGCATCAGCCAGTTGCTGGGCGGTTTGTCCTGATTTATTGGATCCGCTTGCCTGTAATTGCACTTCCAGTTTGTTTGTGATGTTATTAGCATCTGTCGATGTAGCGCCGCTTGCCACAAACGCATTTACAATCTGGGTTCTCTGGGCAGAGGTAAAGAGTGTTCCCTGTGCAACGGTTCCGGTCGCGCCGATGCCCGTGGCAAAAGCGGACGGAGTTGTGCTCGCCGGGTCACCGGGTCGCACACTCGTGGTGTCCGAAACCGGAAAACCGCCCAGCTCCGATGTCACGACCAGTCCCAGTCCGAAGTCACGGTACTGAAACGCCAGCAGAGCTTCAGGGGTGGCAACAAGGGTCCCCTTATTATGGTCCAGATCGTTAATGATACCGACAAACTCCACCGCCTGAGCCGAAGCGCTTAGATTTTTTGCAAAATCTGTTGAGGTGCCGGAGAACGACAGGTTTTTCAGATCATTGACGTTCATCTTCCCCAATTTATCCACATTATCGGCCATGGACGAGTTGATGTTGACACCGAGCCCGGCATTCATCCGGGTGCTGAACGTTTTCTGATAAAAGGCCAGACCGGCCGGATTCCAGTACGTGGCGTATGCATCCGTATTCCGGGCAACCCCCGCCCCCCCCATTCCCACGGCGCCGGGGGTCAGGAATTCTGCCCCCTGACCTGTCGCCGGCAGCGACAAACCGAGCAGCGCCACCGCTACCATTATTTTTTTCATGTTTTCTCCTTCTGAACGTTAGTGTTATGGATAAATATGCTTCCGGACAATATAAGTAAACAACCCTGAATCTCCCCATAGCTAAAGCGAGGGGGTTCTAAGAGCGAATTCCTTGGGGTCTCC
>CAINRC010000105.1 GCA_903852495.1 uncultured Geobacteraceae bacterium
AGCCCTCACCCCTCACCCCTCACCCCTCATTTCTCACTTTTTTCTCACCCAATTCTCATTCGCATTTTGAGACATGCATCTCACTATGAGACAAACACGCAACATTTCCACAAAACGTCACACCTAAATGCAATAATTTCAAAATGTTAACAACTCAATCAAATTGGCACACTGTCTGCTACATGATCATTTAGCTCAATAATACATTTAGATCGTTCAGAACATATCGCTTTCAGAAAACAGGGGGGAAAACATGGGAAACAGGACACTCACCAGAATCGGACTGGCCGTACTAATGACAGGAATGCTTGTAACGGCGAACAGCGCCGTGTGCGATGCCAAAACCGTTGCAATGACGCCGGAGTTGGCCGCAAAGAAAGAGATGGTCAGTAAACAGCAGGAGCAGCGCATTACAGATCCCAAGCGTAAAACCGCAGCTGCCGCGCTCAAAGCCGAGCGACTGAAGATATATGATGCCAGGCAGGAAGCACTGAAGGCCGCTCCGGCACCCAACTGAAACCAATGAGCACTTTTAAGTGTACCCAGGAGGATATAATGAAGAAACAAAACAGACATAGTTGGTGGCGGTTCGGGCTGATGCTGGCACTGCTCTGCACCATGAGCATTCCACTCATCGCCTTCGCTGGTACTGTTCCCGCGATCCCCACCGGACCGCTGGTTAACGGTCTGCCGGCCACACCGGATTACTATACCACAGCCAACTGGGCAAACAGCCCTCCGCTGGCCAAGTTCGTCGATACCCTCCCCCGCTTCGGCGCCGGTAATGCCAACAACCTCGGGCAGTATCTGCCGGTTGGTAAACCGGACATTACGACCTATCCAGGTTCGGATTATTATGAGATCAATCTCGTTGAATACCGGGAGCAGATGCACTCCGACCTCCCCGCAGCGGGAACACTTCTGCGCGGCTATGTGCAGGTCAACCATGGCACCAATATCTCGGTAGGAACCCTGCCGAGCCAGAATAAATGCGGGGCCAACCAGCACACCTGTACTGCCGCTGATACGGTTTCCGGCACAGGATTCACTCCGGCCCCTGTTCATTATCTCGGACCGACGATCATTGCGGAACGAGACCGTCCGGTGCGCATCAAGTTCACCAACCGACTCCCTGCCGGATCAGCGGGTGACCTCTTCGTTCCGGTTGATTCAACAGTTATGGGTGCCGGCCCCGGCCCCGCCTATGCGGGCACTCTCCGTGGCCAGGGCGCCAACTGCGACAACACCATCGAACCGAACACCTGTGCCAGCTACCCGCAGAACCGTGCTGCCATCCATCTGCACGGCGGGCGTACCCCCTGGATCAGTGACGGTACTCCCCACCAGTGGATTACTCCGGTTGAGGAGATTACACCGTTTACCAAAGGGGTAAGTCTCCAGAATGTACCTGACATGGCAGATCCGGGCGATGGCGCAACTACCTATTATTTTACCAATCAGCAGAGTGCCCGGTTGATGTTCTACCATGACCATGCTTTCGGCATTACCCGCCTTAACGTCTATGCCGGTGAAGCAGCGGGCTATGTAATCCAGGACAAATATGAGCAGGACCTGATCGCCCGAGGCATCATTCCGGCCGACCAGATTCCGCTGATCATCCAGGACAAAACCTATGTTAATGCCTCCGAGATCCGCAAGTACGATCCGCTCTGGAACTGGGGCAGCGGCCCGTTGATCAACGGCGTCCGTACTCCGGTCGAAGGAGACCTGTGGCTGCCGCACGTCTACATGCCTGCCCAGACATCCGTAGCCGGAATGGGCGGCGTAAACCCCTTCGGCCGCTGGATGTACGGCCCCTGGTTCTACCCGGCGACAATCATCACCAAGGGACCGGTAGCCAACCCGTATTTTGATCTGGACTGCAGCAGTCCCTACAAGGCCGTGTATGCCAACTGCACGACACCCGGCCAGCCTTTGAAAATTCCGGGAACGCCCCACCCCTCCATGGGTATGGAAGCGTTCCAGGACACAGTTGTCGTCAACGGCACGGTATTTCCGTCTCTGACCGTTGATCCCCGTGCCTACCGTTTCCGTATGCTCAATGCGGCCAACGACCGGTTCCAGAATCTTTCGTTCTATAAAGCAGATCCTGCTCAGGTCAGCCCCGACCTCCGCCCGGCATCACGCCTTACCGAAGTAAAAATGGTACCGGCCGGACCTACTGCCGGTTGGCCGACACTCTGGCCGACAGATGGCCGTAGCGGCGGCGTACCCGATCCGGGGGCCTGTACTCAGGATGCCACCACCGGCTTATGGAACTGTACCAATTTCGGACCAAAATTCATCCAGATCGGCACCGAGGGGGGCTTCCTGCCAAAACCGGTAACCATCGACCAGCAGCCGATCACCTACATTACCGATCCGACCGCCTTCTGGGTCGGCAATGTGGACAAAATGGGCCTGGCCCTCGGCCCGGCAGAGCGGGCTGACGTAATCGTTGATTTTACAGCGTATGCCGGTCAGACCCTGATTCTGTACAACGATGCCCCGGCGGCCTGGCCCGCAGGTGTCGGTAACTATGATTATTTCACCGGTTCCGCTGATAACCGCGATACCGGCGGCTTCGGCGCCGGCGGAGTTCTTGGCCCGGATGGCACCTACATCGCAGATCCTCTGAATCCGGCGAATGTTCCTCACGGCACACTCGCTGGCTATGCACCTAACACCCGTACCGTCATGCAGGTGATTGTGCGCGGTACTGCCGGTGCTGACCCGGCCTATACTTTTGACAAGGCCGCTCTGGAAAAAGAGTTCACGGCAGCGGCTCCGGTCACCACGGTAAACCCCGCACCGGCAAAAACCCTGTTCGAGCGCGCTCAGGAACCGATCATCGTCGGACAGAAAGTCTATGACACCGTTTACCCAGCATCGTACTTCCCCCCCAACTTCCCATGGGAAGGGATAGCCCAGATCAACGACCAGGACCTCCAGTTTGTCACCCTGACCGGAAAACCGGTAGTAGCTGCGACGGAGCCCAAAGGTCTTCATGATGAAATGGGAGCTTCCTTTGACCCGGTCTATGGCCGTATGAGCGGCAACCTTGGCATGCAGATCCCCAATCCGACGTCACTGACGGCGAACCTGATCCTGTACGGTTTTTCCGATATTCCGACTGAAAATGTTACCAACTCAACAACTGCGGATCTCACGGTTACTGCGGATCCGGTCACCGGATACAACAAGCTTACCGACGGTACCCAGATCTGGAAAATATCGCACAATGGTGTTGATACCCATCCTATCCACTTCCACATTTTTGATGTGCAGCTGATCAACCGCGTCGGCTGGGACGGGCAGATCCTTATGCCGGAACCGAATGAACTGGGCTGGAAAGATACGGTCAAAATCAGCCCGCTGGAAGATACTATTGTTGCCGTGCGGCCACGTGCTCCGGCCCTTCCCTTTGGTATTCCAAACAGTATGCGGCCGCTCAACCCGGCCATCCCCATCGGTTCAACCATGGGCTTCAGCAGCATCGACCCGGTCACCGGCCAGGCCTATGTTGCTCCATCACCCTATGCCGCCGGTGTTACCAACATTCTCTATGACTTTGGCTGGGAGTATGTGTGGCATTGTCACATCCTGAGCCATGAAGAGATGGACATGATGCGACCGATCATACTCACTGTTGTCAACCTCAAACCGAATGCACCGGTCCAGACGACAAGCACCACATATGCAAGTTTAAGTTCTATTACCGTTTCCTGGGTCGATCCGACACCGGTTGCCGCACCAACAACAGCTGGCAACATACAGAATGAGATCGGTTTCCGCATCGAGCGCTGTGCCGGCCAGACATGCACCAACTTCGCCCCGGTCGGAACGGCTCTTGCCAACGCAACAAGCTTTACCGATACATCAATTGCCCTGTCCCCTAGCATCTACTTCCGCTATCGGATATACGCCTACAATGCTGCGGGAGATTCCCCGGCATCTAACATCAAAACAACTATGACAACCGCTCCAATTAACGGCGTCTGCGGCACAAGCAACACCGCCATGTTCATTGTCAAGCCGACCACAAATCTTTGCTCGGTTGGCACATCAACCACGGTCACCGGCACCGGGCCATGGGCATGGAGCTGCACAGGGTATAATGCCGGAGTCACCGCCACCTGCGCCGCCGCTATACAGCAGTATGTAGTTTCATTCAGTCCCGGCGCCAACGGCACGCTTACCGGCACCGTTGTCCAGGCGGTAAACTACAGCGCCAACGCAACACCGGTTACTGCGGTGCCAAGCACCGGGTATCAGTTTGTCAGCTGGACAAACTCATCCAACGTAATCGTCAGCCTGGTGCCGACATTCACGGCAACAAATGTATTGGCCAGCGAGTTCTATACGGCCAACTTCACCATGCCGAAGGATTTCAACAACGATGGCAAAACTGACATCCTCTGGACAAACACTACTACCAACAGCAGCCTTGTCTGGTTCATGAACAATATCACCAAGATCGCCGAAACAGCCCTGCCCGCTTCTCCCGGCAACGGCTGGGCAATAGTCGGCACCGGTGACTTCAATCATGACGGTAAAACAGATCTTCTCTGGCGCAACCAGACGACAGGTCAAAACAGGATCTACTACATGAACGGTGTCACCAAACTTGGGGAAGTCACCATTGCCACTCAGGCAGCCCCTTGGGTTGTTGGCGGAGTCGCCGATTTCAACAATGACGGCAATGTGGACATCCTCTGGAGAAACCCGAACACCAACACAAACAACACCTTTGTCTGGTACATGAATGGTGCTACCCGCACAAGCTCCAGCGCATTTCTGGACAACATTTCCTCACAATGGGTAGTTGGCGCAGTCGGCGACTTCAACGGCGACGGCAAACCGGACATTATCTGGAGAAAAACAACCGGCAACGCAAACAACAACGTAATCTGGTACATGAACGGCATTACGACCACCTCTACCGGTACTCTGGTCGATATGGCACAACCGTGGATAATTGCCGGTGTTGCAGATTTCAACAAAGACGGCAAGCTTGACCTGCTCTGGAGAGATCCGACCGCCGCTACCAACAATACGCTGGTCTGGTATATGAATGGCGCGACACGGATCAGTGTTAGTGCACCATTGACACCGAACCTTGGCACCAACTACCAGATCGTCGGCAAATAGCAGAACGTGAGACACACTGGGCTGTGACCATTGGAACACTCATTGGTCACAGCCCGCTGGTGTTTTGTTTTCTGCCTAACGGTTGATAGTACTGAGTTACTTACTGGAGGTAAGTCATGAATAAAAAAATAGTTTCTGTAATTATGCTGTTGTTCGCAGTCGGTCTGGTAAGTCTGGCCGGTTGTGGTGGTGGCGGCGGAAATGCCCCTAATAACCAGACAACCGTAGCCAAGGCGGGCGATCCGCAAAGTGTTGTCGCTGGGACTACTAACAGCGTTGTCGCTCTGGATGGCTCGCAAAGCACCGGTGCCGACGGCAACCTGATCACTTATCAATGGACAATGGTAGCCAAACCGGCTGGCAGTGCAGCGACCCTGACAACACCTACGGAGGTGAATCCGACGTTTACCGCCGATGCTCCAGGCGAATACAACCTCAAACTGACTATTTCCGATGGATTGACAACCAGCTCTTCCACTGTGGTCATCACTGCTACCGGAACAGGCACCAACGCCGCTCCGGTGGCAAATGCCGGAACAGGCCAGAGAGTCCTGACCGGAACTTTTGTAACCCTGGATGGCAGTGCCAGCAGTGATGCCAACCCAGGCGATCTACTGACCTTCAGCTGGGCATTCCAGTCTGTGCCGACCGGGAGCAGCGCGGTGCTGTCCAGCGCTGTTGCTGTCAGACCAACATTTATCGCCGATCTTGAAGGCGTGTACGTTGTGAAACTAACCGTCAGTGACGGAAAATTAACCAGTGATGCGACCGTTACCGTAACAGCCTCCGGTGATGTCCTTAATGTACCACCCGTGGCAAACGCCGGTTCGGCACAGAGCGTTACCAGAGGTTCAGTGGTCACGCTGAACGGCAGCGGCACCGATGCCGGCGGCCTTCCATTGACGTACAGTTGGTCCTTCACCTCCAAACCGGCAGGAAGCAGAGCTGCCCTGTCGAGCGCAACCGTTGCGAAACCGACCTTTACGGCAGATGTTGCGGGAGCCTATGTCCTGAATCTGGTGGTCAGTAACGACGAATCGAACAGTGCAGCGGTCACGGTGACTATTACCGCATCAGCGGCCAATGCAAAGCCGGTGGCAAAAGCTGGTTTCAACCGGGGAGTTATTACCGGTTCAGTGGTAACACTCGATGGTAGTACCAGCAGTGATGCAAACGGCGACGCCTTGACCTACCGCTGGGCTTTTGTTTCCATACCGGCAAACAGCAGCGCTGCCCTGTCAAGCGCGACTTTCCAGAAACCGACGTTTACCGCCGACACGACCGGCGACTATGTTATTGAATTGATTGTTAATGACGGTATTGTTGACAGTACCGCTGTGCGGGTCACAATATCCGCCGCACCTCTCGATACGACCCCGACGGCAAATGCCGGCACTTCAACCAGAAATGCCATAGCCGGTGAAAGGGTAAATCTTGATGGCCGTCTCAGCGATGACGCTGACGGTTCTCCGCTGACCTATTTGTGGACTCTTACATCCAAGCCCAGTGGCAGTGCTGCCGCACTTGTAAACGCAACATCCAGCAATCCATATTTCACCCCAGACATACCTGGAGCGTATCAAGTAACTCTGGTCGTCAGTAGTGCGACGAAAAGCAGCGCTCCGGTTACGGTCACAATTACTACAGTCGCTGCATATGTAGAGTTATCAAGGGTTGCCTATTATGGGGATGATATTCTTTCGTTCCCCTACATTCAGACGGGTGTCGAAGCAACTCCGTCAGTAGTCTCGGGCGTGGCATCTCTTGCCTCATTTAAATTGGCAGCTTTCGGTGCGAATTACACCGTGAGTAATGTTTCCGCTACACCCACATCAGGGCCAGGCACAGCGTCTATTGTTGGCCCCGGAGGCACTCTACTGGCTAATGGACAAACCATAACATCAGGCAATTATTACAGATTCTTCCTTGCATCAACTTCAACCGCCGGTGCCACCGTGAACGTTTTGTACAGTTTTACGGTGACGAAGGTCGGAGATACCACGGGTCAAACGTTTACGTATAGCGCTTCCCTTACATCGAATTAAAAAAGTGCAGAGGGTATTCTTTCCGACTCCAGGTTACGAGCACTACTTCGTAACAAAAAACGGGGTCGTGAAGAATACCCTCTAGTTTTGTGGAATAGCTGCGAAAGCATCCCTCATCCCTCATCCCTCATTTTTCTTCACAACAATCGCATCTAAGGGTTTACCCCAATACTCAAAAAACGCCACATGGAATACTTTTAAAAACGCTGTCGATGCAGAGCCCACACTCTCGTACCCCGTTGCAGGCAATAAAACGGCACACCCTCCAAAAGCAGGCGTATCGCCTGAATAGTGCTGATAATCGGACTTGTCATTACCGCCACCGCCGTCTAGGATGTGAAGGGTCAGGTGTATGCGATTGCCATATCGGAGCGAATGGGCGGGGTTGAGTAAATGAGGAAACGACCATGACAAAAACAGATACAGTATCAGCCCGGGAACTCCGCCGAAGTGCAGAGAAAAAAACTCGCCTGGATGATCTGAACATCTTAAAAGTGCAATTTCCCGAGGGTTCGCAGGACGTCCTCCAGGAACTGTTGGTGAATCAGGTTGAGTTGGAGATGCAGAACGAGGAATTGCGACTTACACAGCAAGAACTGGTAGCTGCAAAAGCCCGCTACTTTGACCTGTACGACCTCGCGCCGGTCGGCTATCTGACCCTCAACAAAAACGGACTGATACTGGAGGCCAACCTCACAGCCGCTACCATGCTTGGCGTGGTTCGTAATGTTCTGCTCAAGAATGTGCTGTCAAAATTCATTTTCAGCCAAGACAAGGATGCATATTTGCGGCATCGCAGACGGCTTTTTGAAACCGGCGATGCGCAGGAGTGGGAGATGCGTATGGTGCGGGCCGACGGCTCCTGTTTCTGGGCACATGCGCAGACGACCACTTCAGCGCACAACGAGGAATGCCTGATTACTTTTACCAATAGTACAGAGCTGCGCTGCACGCAGTCTGAACTGGCCGCTTCACGGGCACGTTACTTTGAACTGTACAACATGGCGCCGGTCGGCTATCTGACCATTACCGAAAAAGGAATCGTCATGGAGGCAAACCTTACCGCCGCCACTATGCTGGGGGTGGGACTCGAACTGGTCAAACAACCTCTTACCAGATACATCCATGCCGAAGATCAGGATATATTCCAGCGGTATTGCACCGGTCTTCTGAACAACCTTCTCCTGGAGTCGTGCGAGCTGCGGATGCGGAAAGAGGACGGCAGCCAGTTGTGGGTAATAATCAGAGCGATTGTGGCGCCACAAAACGAGCACGGCGAAATAGTGCTGAGAGCGGCAGTAAGTGACATCACCTTGCGCAAACATCTGGAGCAGGAAAAGATGAGGGCCCTGGAAACCGCGAAAACGTCCCACGACACCATGAAAAGGCTCATGACAACCGTAGCACATGAGTTTCGTACCTCACTTGGCCTGCTCGTCATCAGCACTGAAATACTGGATAACTACCGGGACCGGCTGACCCCGGAAAGCCGTCTCAAACAGCATGAGGATATCCGCAGTGCCGCACTTCAACTGACCAACCTGATGAATTCCCTGTTGTCCTTTAACCATATTCAAACTGGAAGTTCTGCAAAACCGGCGTTGGTACTGGATATTGTGAAAATATGCACAAGGATTGCTGCAGAGGTTGAAACCGTCTGGGGAACCGGGCAAACATACACCTTCAGGATAGCTGAGGATTGTGGCACCGCACTGCTGGATGAAAATCTGTTTCAGCGGATACTGCAGAACCTGCTGACCAACGCCTTCCGCTATACCCCGTCTGGCGGAACCGTGTCCTTACACGTCAGCCGGGAAAAAAACAATTTACTGATCGTGGTTGCCGACACCGGTATCGGAATTCCGGAAGAGGATCAGGCGTTTATATTCGACGCATTCTATCGCTGTCTGAATGTAAATGGCCGTCGTGGTTTGGGGCTGGGGCTTTCCATTGTTCATGAGGCATTGATACAAATGGGGGGGGCCATATCGGTATCCAGCAAAGCCGGTGCCGGAACCACCATGAGCGTAACACTGCCGGTTGCTGAAGCCATGTACTGAATGAGCGCATTACGGAGGAGATGACACATGTACTCAATTCTGATTATCGAAGATGACCCGCAATACCGCAGTAAAATGGAATTGATCCTTCTTACGGAAGGTTTTGAAGTTCGTACCGCTTCTGATGGGAAATCGGGCCTGGCCATGCTGCATGAAACACGCCCTGACCTGATTTTGTGCGACATTATGATGCCCGGAATGGATGGCTACTCCGTTTTGGAACTGCTGAAGGCCGATAATATCTGTGCCGACGTCCCCTTCATTTTTGTTACCGCCAAAGTTGATCGCGCCGATGTCCGCCGGGGGATGTCATCGGGAGCTGATGACTATCTGACCAAACCATTTTCAGTTGAAGAACTGCTTGCAGCCGTCACCGTCCGGATTCTCCGGCACAAAACCATCCATAACTATCGTGACAAAGCGGCAACTCAAAGCGAACAGGCAATTCTGCGCAATACAATCACCCCACGGGAGATAGAAATCCTCCAGATGGTAGGTCAGGGCGATACCTCCAAAGGGATCGCCGCACGTCTGGGTATTTCTTTGAAAACGGTAGAAGCACATCGGTCAAATCTGATGGATAAACTGGGCGCTTCCAATGCCGCTAATCTTGCCCGCTGGGCGATTGTGGCGCAACAGTTGAAAGGTGATGTGGATTAGGTTATAAGCCCGCCGGAACAGTGCAGGAGCCCTCTGCCGCATGATTTATCAGGATATATTTGCACCATCACCCCCCCACTACACCTCATCGCTAAATCACATCACAGAAATCATATCTAGTTGCCATCCGGAAACTCCGGATGAGCAACTGTTGGTTTCCGTAGCGGAAAGCGGGGATTTTTTCTCCTGGCAAGGAAATCAAGG
>CAINRC010000106.1 GCA_903852495.1 uncultured Geobacteraceae bacterium
GTTATCAGTCACAGGGCTTACGGATTCAGAACAGCAAAGAACTTTATTCTCAACTTGTATCACTGCATGGGAGATCTGGCCATGCCTACTACTTTGCACAGATTTGTGTGAGGAACCTTTCATTTCAGATTCGTCAGGCCGGATATTAAAAAAATAAAAATCGCAGCGCTCACAACGGACAAATTGACAGTCCTGCACAGAATTGTGGTTAAACATCCTTTCATGCAGGAAAGATGAGATGCAAACACGATATGATTCCAAATAGGTGCCTGTGCAAATCGGGCAATATTTTATAAAATCCATGTAGTAGATGTTCCCTTACTCATACTTGCCTTAAGCATAACAATCCGCTGGTATTTTCCCGTACAAAATATTCCGTAGAAATCGCGTCGCGTGAGCCGAAACCACCGGCTAGAATGATGACTTTTATTGTTTCTATCCGATCTGAGTATCCGTCGTACCCGCGCAAAAAATTCTTCCACTGGCAACTCCGAACCCACGGAGAGCCTGCGTCAATTCATCCCTCCGTTTCAGCGATGAAATCACCACCGGGATACCAACCTTCCGCAAACCTTCTGCCACAGACACAACCGGCCTACCGAAAAACATATCCCCCTGCCTGCCGTCATCCATAACAAACTTCAGTTCAAGCCCGGTTTCCTGCAACGATAAATAGGCCACTTCCGCCACCTCATCCACCCCGCAGAACGCCACTTCCCGCACTCCGGCGTCCTCAAGGCGGCGGAACAGATCAAGATAATCCTGCCGCGCCACTGTGTAGAGACTGGTAAAATAGCTGATATGCTGATAGGCGAGCCGGCTTTTTTCTGCCAGACCCTGGGGGGTGAGCAGATAGGCGTAACGATTGCTGGGGAAATTTTTGACCCGGACAAACCCTTTGGATACGAGATTTTTCAGGTAGGAATTGACCAGACCGACCGCGATACCGAGACGACGGGACAGTTCACGCTGGGAAAGCGGCTCTTCGCCACTGATCTCAGAGAGGAGCTGGAGGGAACGGGAGGAATCAAGCTGTTTTTCAACCATATTGTTCATATTCTGAACAATAGTGATCTGGCACAAAAAAATCAAGCAGTTTGTTCATAATGTGAACAGACTGCTTGATGTGTGAAGCAACGGGGGCCAGAACAACCTTACACGCTACTCCGGCTGTTTAGCCTCAGCATGACTGTACCGGATAACGGTCGCTTTCTCCAGAGTGATCATACCGCCCCCCATCATCCCGTCAATGCGCGGCATGATGGCGTTGATTTTCTCCTCCGTGTCCACAACCTCAACCACAAGCGGCAGATCGGCAGACAGATCCAGCAGCTTCTGAGTGTGACAGACGCGGTTGGCACCAAAGCCGCAAACACCGCGCAGCACTGTTGCCCCGGCAAGACCTTCGCTCCGCAGCAGTTCCACCAGCACTTCGTAAAGCGGCTTATGCCCGTGCCGGTCGCCTTCACCAATAAATATCCGCATCAATACCTGTTCGCCGATCAATTTTGTCATACCGGTATCCTCACGCCAACGTTCGCACAGTTACAATCCCCAGCCAGGTACAAAACAGGCAGACCGCAACACTCGCCAGAATATTGATAAACGCCGTCAGAAACTGTCCATCTTCCAGCAGGGCAAACGTTTCGTAGCTGAATGTGGAAAATGTCGTCAAGCCACCAAGAAACCCGACCGTCAACCCGAGCCGCAGCGTGTCCGGAATCGCCGTACTGCGCAGGCCTAACTCCATGACCAGACCGATCAAGTAGGCACCGATGATATTGACCACAAGGGTGCCGTAGGGAAACGTCCGCCCCAGAATGTTATAGATCCACCCGGACAGGTAGTAGCGGGCAAGTCCCCCTCCGGCACAGAAAAAAGCTATTGTTGCGGCATTTTTCATTTCAGCGCTTCTCCACCGGACATTGTTAAAGGTCCTCTCCGGTTGTCGTCAGGACCAGCTTACCATGCTTGACCCCTTTGACACTGATCAATTCATTGGCGATCTGCTTCACCAGCAGGACTGTCCCGCGAATTACCAGCACTTCAAGACAGTTGTGCGCATCAAGGTGGACATGGAGGGCGGAAATGATCTGATCATGATGGGCATGCTGGTGATCCGTCAGCTTATCGGCAAGATCCCGAACGTGGTGATTGTAAACCAGCGTCACCGTGCCGACCGCTTCCTGATCCTCCGCTCCGCAGCGTTCCTCAACCAGTGAAGCCCGGATAAGGTCGCGGATCGCCTCGGAACGGTTCATGTAGCTCTTCTGTTCAATCAGCTGGTCGAAATTCTGCAGTAGCTTCTCGTCCAGCGAGATCCCAAACCTTACTGTCTGTCCCACAGCATCCCCCTTGCATCGATATATCTGGCGGCCATCCTAGACGATTTCGCCCGAAATGTCACGATCTGGAATATCCTCTTTTTATCGTGTGATCTTTTTCATTTTTGTGTTACATACTCCGCACACACCCTCCGAAAAGGATCATACCGCGCCATGATCTCAATCAATGCAGCAGTCATAGATTTAAAACGGCTTGAGCTGCTGGCTGACCTTGATTCACCCGTTCACCGCCTTGATGCCCGTGCTAAGGTACTGGTTACACTCGTCTTTATAATTTCTGTTGCCTCGTTCGGCAGATATGAGCTGGCCCGACTCCTGCCGTTCTTCATCTTTCCCATCGTCATGGTTGCGCTTGCCAACCTGCCGCCGCTGTATCTCATCCGTAAAATACTGCTCATCTGCCCCGTTATCCTGATGATCGGGATGTTCAATCCGGTTTTTGACCGTGCCGCGCTGTTTCAGATCGGGCAGGCGGAAATCTCCGGCGGCTGGATCTCGCTTGCCTCACTCTGTATCCGCTCTACCCTCACCATCGGTGCAGCGTTCATTCTGGTCGGCACAACCGGGTTCACGGCTGTCTGTCAGGCCCTCGAACGCCTTGGTGTACCGCAGGTCTTTTCGGTACAATTGCTTTTTCTGCACCGGTATATTTTTGTGCTGGCTGATGAAACCGCCAGGGTTTCCCGTGCCCGCGAACTCCGCTCGTGCGGGAGAAAGGGGCTGGGCACCGTCAGCTTTGGTTCGCTGGCAGGGCATCTGCTGCTCCGAACCTGGCAGCGGGCTGAGCGTATCCACACCGCCATGCAGGCACGCGGTTTCATCGGCAGGTTCCACGCCCATCGGTACGGATGTTTCGGGAGATCGGAACTCTGCTTTGTGGCCGGGTGGACACTCCTCTGCCTTTCACTGCGGATGTTTGATATCTCAACCGTGCTTGGCTCAACACTGACCGGGGGGTTGCCGTGAGTCATCACATCGTCGAGGTAAAAAATCTGCAGCATACCTATCCGGACGGTACGATCGCCATCAAGGATGTCTCCTTTCGCATCACACACGGGGAGTCGGTTGCGATTATCGGAGCCAACGGCGCCGGTAAATCGACACTTGTGCAGCATCTTAATGGCTGTCTTGAGGCGAGTTCCGGCCAGATCCGCATCGGGGATACGCTGCTTTCCAAGGGAACGCTGCCGGATATACGCCGCACGGTCGGCATGGTCTTTCAACAACCGGATGATCAGCTCTTCATGCCGACCGTGTTTGAAGATGTGGCATTCGGCCCGCTGAATCTGGGGCTTACTAGCGATGAAGTAGTTCTGCGGGTACATGATGCTCTCGATCGGGTCGGAGCGGGACACCTGTCAGCCAAGCCCCCGTATCATCTTTCCGGCGGGGAAAAAAAACGGGTTGCCATCGCTTCCGTGCTGGCCATGTCGCCCGATATTCTGGTCATGGACGAACCTACCAGCGGGCTTGACCCCTTCGCGCGTCGCCAGCTTATGGCACTGTTACGGGAGTTCCACCATACAAAAATATTCACCAGCCACGATCTCGACATGGTGCTTGATCTTTGCCAGCGGACAATAGTTCTGCATGAGGGGCTGATAATGGCCGACGGGCCGACGGGTGAGATATTTCTCAATGATGCGCTGCTTGCCGCCTGCCGATTGGAGAAACCTTTTTCCATGCAGGGGTGTCCGGTTTGTGCCGGAGGAAATAGATAATAAAAAACCCTGCACAGCTACGGTGCAGGGTTTCTGAGCTTCAGAGTCAGACTGTTTTTTACGGTATCGGTGCCATGGCCGGATGCCGGTCCATCCCCCCCTCCCTGCCATGCCCCTTAACCGTCTTCATCAGCATCTTGACCTCATCCGGCATATCCTTGCCGTCCCTCATGGCTTTTTTCATCACATCGGCCAGATAGGAATGATTTATAAAAATATCCAGCACCGACAGCATGAACTCCTGCTTCCAGGGGGATAGTTCGTGCAGATGCTTAAATTTATGCATGAAGAATTTCTGCGCCGCCTTGCCCAGCTCGTGACTCAGCTCTTCAACCGTCATATTTTTCGGTTTGATAACCGGCTCCACCAGGTTGTATTTGCTGTAATCTTTGGTGAAAACGTACTCCTCCAGCTGCGGATAAATATCCGCATACGGCCATGGGGCGATAGCCAGGAAAAATGCCATGTCCGGGTTATAATGTATGGCCAGCTCGACCGTTCGCGCAATGGATTCCACCGTATCATCGGGAAGCCCGAGGACCAGAGAGGTTTCCGAAACAATATCGGCACCGTTTATTATGTCAATCGCCTGCTTGGATTGGCATACCTCTGTTTCCTTGTTGAACAGATCCAGTGTTTCCTGAGTTCCCGCCTCCACACCGACGTAAATATGCTCGACACCCGCCTTTTTGTATTTCCACATAATATCGGCATCCCGCAGAATATCATCAACACGGGTTTCCATCAGCAGCTTGACCGGTATCTGCCGTTCAATCATAAGATCAAGAATTTTTTCCCAGCGGATCCGATCATAGGTCGGCAGTTCATCCGCAAGCATGGCGACTTCAACGCCGTATTTCTTCCCCAGCATCTCGATTTCATCAACAACATGTTCGGCGGAGTGGGCACGCCAGGAGCGGGCCCAGAACAGCTGCTGGGAGCAGAACGAACAGTTGGATTTGCACCCGCGCGCGGTGGAGATGATCGCCAGACGGGCGTTATTCTTGGCCCGGTACGAGTAAATCGGCCATTCAACCAGATCCCAGGCGGTCGGCAGACGATCCAGGTCTTGAATATACTCAGCCTTCGGTGTCACCGTCACGACACCATCCTTCAGAAAAGAAAGACCGTTAACAGAGGCAGGATTAGCACCGGCATTGAGGCAGTCCAGTAATTCGACCAGCGTCACCTCCCCTTCTCCCCGGACGATGTAGTCAACGGTACAAGGATTTTCCGCCAGGATTTCCTGATAGCAGAATGAGGCATGTACGTTCCCCAGCACCGTAATGATTGAAGGGTTAATCTGTTTGGCGAGATCACATAATTCAAGGGCTTTGTAAATGGAGGCGGTGAAGGAGGTGGTGGCAACAACATCCGGCTTGAAGGCTTCAATGCGCGCTTTTATTTCCGGCCATTTGTGCCAGAGAGACATGGCGTCGTAATAGTCAACTTCATACCCGGCGGCGCGCAACGATCCGGCAATATATACAAAACCGACATTCAGCCAGGTACCTGCGGACTCAACGACTCCGGAGTGATAGGGAGGTGTAATCAGGGCGATGCGCTTGATCATTAGGGCATCCTCCAAAAAAATTGTGCACATAGACAGCTAACAAGACTTACTTTATCCTATTACAACTGTTTTGTCCGCAATTATTTTAGCCGCTGAATAAACTGGCCCGGAACAGCCGGAGATCAATGGAATACCTTGCCCCACACCCAAAGGTAGCCAAGCGCATAGGCTGAGAAAAGAACAACATGTTTGACAATCAGCGCCCTGCGACGCTGCCGTTCAGCATCCTCGCCGTACCAGTTGTCCACATAGGTAAAGGTGCGTCCGGCACCGGTGGCCATAATGAGAAGTGCCGCAGCCACACTCCACCAGAAAAACAGCACTTCAAGGTGATTCAAGGGGACGACAACAGTGGTATCTTTCAGGTGAGCAGTATGCAGCGTACTGATGGCAACGATGGACGCTAACCAGATACCGGCGGCAAAGTCATGCAGAAAGCCGTTAAGTACAATCATAATTTTTTTCATGCCGTAACGCCTCGCTACTTCAAGTAACCAAATTTTTTCATCCGGTAGCGGAACGCGTCAATACCAAGATTCAATTTTTTTGCCGCTTTTGATTGATTCCATTCGGTGATTTCCAGCGCCTGCCTGATGAGCTCTCTTTCAACTTCCTCGATATCGATACCCTCAGGCGGCAGGCGGAATGGGGAAGACGATGCGGGAGACTGGGACGCTGATTTTGCCACTATTTCCAGCGGCAGGTGCTCAAGCAGCAGGGTCTCATCATTACCAAGGATGATTGCCCGTTCAATAACGTTTTTCAGCTCCCGGATATTGCCGGGCCAGCTGTACTCGGTCAGCATCTGCTCTGCCGCGCTGGCAATGCCCACAACCTTCTTGTTGAAGTCCTTATTGTACAGGCTGATAAAATGAGCCGCGAGCAGGATAATGTCCCCTTTCCGCTCGCGCAGTGCAGGGAGAAAGATCGGGATTACCTGCAACCGGTAATACAGGTCGTTACGGAATGATTTTTCCTCTATTGATTTCTGCAGATCCTTGTTCGTTGCCGATATGATCCTCACATCCACCGTAAACATACGGCTGCCGCCGATACGACGGAATGAACGGTCTTCGAGAAAGCGGAGCAATTTTGCCTGCATCCCCATTTCCATATCCCCGATCTCATCAAGGAATACAGTGCCGCCGTCGGCTAACTCAAACAACCCTTTTTTCGTAGCCTTGGCATCGGTAAACGCGCCTTTTTCGTGACCGAACAGTTCACTTTCCAGCAGGGTTGCCGGCACGGCAGCACAGTTGATCGCAATGAACGGTTTCTCAGCACGATTAGAACTGTAGTGTATCCATTTGGCAACCAGCTCTTTGCCGGTACCTGACTCCCCTTGCACGAGGACCGTTGACGCTTCACTCCGGGCAACTTTTTCAAGGACCTCCATCAGATATCTGACCTGCTGGCTGTCTCCGATAATATTCGGCGGCCCGTTTTTCTTTGTTTCCGTGCGGAGCCGGACAACTTCATGTTTAAGATCTGACGATTCCAGCGCTTTTTTGATAACCATCGACAGCTCGTCCAGATTAAACGGTTTGCTGACGTAGTCATACGCACCAAGCCGCATGGCACTTACCGCATTTTCAAGGCCGCTGTTAGCGGTAACCATAATGACAATGATGTCATCATCATGATCTTTTATTTTTTCGAGAACATCTATGCCGCTGATGCCCGGAAGTTGAATATCAAGCAGCACCAGATCCGGCTGTTCTTCACGAACAAGCCGCAACGCTTCTTCTCCGCTTCCGGCCGTTACGACTTCATAGCCCTGTTTCTTGAGATTCTGCTCAAGCGACCAGCGGATAAGATGCTCATCATCAACTACCAATAGTTTGCATTGTTTCAAACTGTTACCTCACTCGTGTTGAAAGTTCCAAGGTGGCACGCGGGCAGCTCAACAGTAAAAACCGTACCTGTCAGACTATCACTTATTACCCGGATATCGCCTTTGTGCAACTTCACCAGCTTGTTGCAGATCGGCAGACCCAGACCGGTACCCTGAGCTTTAGTTGTATAGAAGGGGGTGAAGATTTTTTCCAGTATTTGGGCGGGAATACCTGCGCCGGTATCCGAAACATCTACCCGTACGTACTCAACATCATCCCGCACAAGCAGCGACGTTGCAATGCCAAGCGTACCACCCGACGGCATCGCCTGATACGCATTAAGAACAATATTCAGGAAGACCTGCTGCATCTGCTTTTCATCGGCATACACAGGGGGGAGACCGGGGCACAGCTCCATTCGCCGTTCAATATTGACGCCGCCACGATGCTGCGAAGCAAATTTAAGGGTTGTTGTCAGGATCGTATTGATATCGACGCAGGTAAGTTCCGGAAGCGACGGTTTGCCAAAGAAGAGCAGGTCATTGACGGTCTTGTCAAGACGCTTTACCTGCTCCATAACCTCCCCAAGAATTGCTCCACGGGGATCATCCGCCGTCATATCATCTTTTATTATCGTGACCGCCGCCAAAATTCCGGCGAGCGGATTTTTTATTTCATGTGCTATGCCGGCCGCCATTTCACCGATTGAAGCGAGACGGTCCGCACGTTCAAGTTGTTGGAAATGCAGCTGTTCCAACTCTTTTTGGGCAACGTCAAGCCGGTCAACCATGGAATTGAAACTGCCGATCAGACGCCCGATCTCATCTGTACCTTCGTAGGTGATCCGGACGGCAAAGTCCCCTTTTTCAACCTTCAGCATCGTATCAACCATGTTATCAAGCGGCTTCTTTACGAAACGGACCAGCAGAAACGATATGGTCAGCGCCAGAAAAACCGTTATGGCAATGGACGAAATAACAAAAATCCTTGACGCATCGAGCATCTGCATTTTGGTGCGATTCAGCGAATAGTTGATATTCAGTACGCCGATAACCCGCGCCTTGCTCCCATGGCACGGATGGCAGGCGGCCTCGTTATAGATCGGCTTTACCATTGCCAGCACTTCCCCATGGGGCGGCACGCTGAACATGCTGTAATTCTTGGGACTTTGATATAATTTATAATCATTGGCATTGACAGACCGGCCGACTTCATTCGGTACCGACGAGCGGAGGATAACTCCGTGCGGATGGAATATCCTGACTCCGACCAACTGGTTATGCTGCCCGACCATTGAGAGGATTGCGCCGACATCCTGGACGTTACCAAGATGCATGGTGTTGTAAATGCTGCTTTCAACCGTGTGCAGCAACAGCTCGGTACTTTCCCGGGCGGTGTTGATCAGCATTTCCTGCTGCTGGTGGACGTTAAAAATGGTGTAGGTAAAAATACCGGCCACGAGCAGGGATATGGTCGTCGCTATGACGCGTGTCGTAAGGCTACGAAACATAGGGAGCGACCTTTGCGGCGGTGTGTTGGTATGTAAGAAAATTATTTTTCACGATTTTCACGGGGGGAGGGCAATGAGGATACTTTTTCGTCAAACTCACCGGACTTCAGTCGACGCATCATCCCTTTATGCTGTTCTTTCATCAGATCTTCTATGATTACCGGGAGGTTTTCCATCTTCAAAATATCAGAATAGCTGGTTTTCTTTGAGCTGACGATCGCACCGCCCCGGTAGAGCACGGTTACAAAGTGCGGATTAGCCACCCCACTATCCTCGGTCTGGACGTGGAAAATTTCTCCTTTGTACATCAGGTTGTGGTTGTATCCCATAATCATCGGGGACCACCTTTTCCGGGAACGATGATTACTGCGGCCTGCTCCAGAGAAAAGTCCGGCTGGAGCGGCTCTGAAAGATCAAGGTGGCGAAGGGAATTCCCGGTGCTGCCGGTACTGTTCAGTTTTACCTTCTGTATCTGCGGGAAATTGACGGCGATGGTATTGACAACAGAATAGACCGCCATCATCTCCGCCGAGCTTCCGGACGGCATCGTCTCAGAGAATATACGGTTAAATTCGACAGTCGCCAGATTCCCCTCTATGCGTATGGTTTCAACGGCAGTACCTTCCGGCAGGGTTTCATCAAACTCGCCGACCGGGCCGTTCAGCAGTTCGTCGAGTACACTTTTCAAACAGTCTGTATCGGTATCACACGCGTCAATCTCCCGTGACTCCCGCCCCAGCTTCGTTCCTTCTGCAGCAAAGAAAAGCGTCACGGAACGTCCCCCTTCAGACTGCTGCTGAGTAGGCAGTGACGGCAGTTCACGACTGGCGCGATACTTTTTCCAAGCCATGATACTGAAAAACAGAATAACAACCAGAAACGGTATCAGGATGCTGACGGACATTTTTTTTCGGGTGCGAGCCGGCATCAGACCATTCCCTCTTCTTCATCCAGACTGACTTGAAACACATCGCCAAGTTTGCCGCCAAGAAAACGATTACCGACCCGAACAAAGCCGGCCGGTATATCACTGACAAAATAACTGTGGTTTCCCTTTTCAGCGGGAGGACGGAGCAACCGCCTGTCCGCCAGAATAGCAGCCACCGTGCGGGCCGTTTCCTCGGCCGAGTCAACCAGAGTCACGCCCGGCCCCATAACATCAGCTATCAGCGGTTTAAGCAACGGATAGTGAGTACAACCGAGTACCAGGGTATCGACAGCAGCTTCTTTCAATTCCTGCAGATAGGTTTCTGCCGTCAGCCGGGCGATCTGGTTATCGACCCACCCCTCTTCGGCCAAGGGGACAAACAGAGGACAGGCACGGGTCAATACTTCGGCATCCGGTTTCAGTCGTTTGATCGCCCGTGTATAGGCGCTGCTACGGATAGTGCCGGCAGTTCCGATAACGCCGATCCTCCCGGAACGGGTCATCTCAACCGCCCGGCGCGCTCCCGGTTCAATGACGCCGACGACCGGAATGGACAGTTGGCGTTTGAGAGTGGGCAGCGCCACCGCCGAAGCCGTATTGCAGGCGACCACCAGCAGCTTGATATCCCGCCTGACCAGAAACTCTGCGATTTCGACAGCATAGCGCGTAACTGTTTCCGGCGACTTGGTACCGTACGGGACACGTGCCGTATCACCGAAATAGAGCGTATCTTCCTGGGGAAGGGCCTGCATTATCTCCCGCAGGACTGTCAGCCCGCCTACTCCCGAATCAAATATGCCGATAGATTTCCACGTCACAATGACGTTACCTCGTGTGTCAGGGTGCCCTCAATGGGTTGCAAACTATATACTTTTTGGTGTCAATCAGGCAAGCCATTTACTGCACAAACACTTTCGGACGTCATGCGGCAGTAAAATGCAGGTAATTGTATGTTTTTTATGTTAAATCTTTCCGCATTGTTGTAGAGTTGCGCCGTCGCAGGTTATTTAATCGGGGGGGGATTGTATGTATTCACTGGACAATGTCGGTAGAAACACCATTGCAATGGTCCTTGCAGGAGGCAAAGGGGAACGCCTGAGCCCACTTACTCTGCGCCGCGCCAAACCGAGCGTCGCCTTTGGCGGGAAGTACAAAATCATCGATTTTGTTCTCAGCAACCTGTTCAACTCCGGGATCAAGAAGGTCTATATTCTGACCCAGTACCGCGCCTATTCATTGAACAAGCATATTCGTGAGTCGTGGGGTAAATGGACCGGACTGGGAGAATTCTATGTGGCAATCTCCCCTGAAACCAGCAGCGAGAGTGAAGAATGGTTTAAGGGTACCGCCGATGCCATTATCCAGTATCTCCGTTTTGTTGAATCCTCTGACGCAGACTACGTGGCGATCTTCGGTGGCGACCATATCTACAAGATGGACATCACCCAGATGATAAATTCGCACCGTATGAACCGCGCCGACATCACCATCGCCGCCCTTGAGGTCCCTGCAGAAGAAGCCAGCCGCTTTGGCGTGTTTTCCGTGGACGATGATGCGCGGGTAACCGCCTTTACCGAAAAACCGGAAGTGCCGGAGACAATTCCCGGGCGCAAAACCTGTTTCGCCTCCATGGGCAACTATATTTTTTCCACGAAAAAACTGATTGATGTGTTGCTTGAGGGGAAAAAACAGTATGAGGATCTCGACTTCGGCAAACATGTAATACCGATGATGCTGGCCAGTAAAGACAGGGTTTTTGCCTATAATTTCAGCGACAACCATATTCCGGGCATGAAAGCTGAGGAGCGCGGTTACTGGAAGGATGTGGGAACCATTGATTCATATTACGAAGCAAACATGGATCTCATCAACGTCTCGCCCCAATTGAACCTGTACAACTACAAATGGCCGATTCTGACCAATCAGGGCAACCTGCCGCCGGCCAAAACCGTATTCGATGACGGCGACCGCCGGGGTATAAACATCGATTCCTACGTCTGTGCCGGCTGTATCACCAGCGGCAGTATAGTCAGGCGTTCGATCCTCGGGCCGCTTTGCAAGATCAACAGCTACAGCCTGGTGGAAGATTCCATCCTGTTCGAAGATGTTTCGGTGGGACGACACGTGAAGATCAGGAAGGCGATTATCGATAAAGGGGTTGTGATTGCCGATGGTTCCACAATCGGCTACGACACCGAATCAGACCTGAGGAACGGCTACACCATTACCGAATCAGGCATTGTTGTGGTACCGCGCAAGGACAAATAATTCTGCCGGCTACCGGGCAAGAACCGTTTCCAGGCTTTCAAGCAGCCGCTTGTTGTCGGCCCCGGTACGGACTGCAATCCGGAAAAAACGGTCTGACAGTCCTGTGAAGCTTGCGCAGTTGCGTATCAGAATCCCATGAGGCAGCAGCAGTTCTTTAAGTTCACGGGAGGTCATACCGTCAGTAATTTCCACCAGCAGGTAATTTACGCTGGATGGATGGACTTTGAATTGTGAAAACCGTTTCAAACCGGCCTGGAGTACGTCCCGCTCATGCGAGATGTACTCCAGGCTTTCGTTATTGTGCCGGACATCCTGAAGAGCTGCTGCCCCGGCGGCTAACGCCAGTGAATTGACACACCAGGGGCCGCCCAGTGCATCCAGACGTTCGGCAAGGGAACAATTGCTGATGGCATAGCCAAGCCGCAGCCCCGGAATCCCGAAAAACTTTGTCATGGAACGCAGTATGATGGCGTCACTACTCTCCACAATAGCCTGTTTGGCCGACCCCTCCTCGCAGAAATCCATAAACGCTTCATCCAGCACCAGAAACGTACCGGCGGCATGACAGATCCGAGTGAGTCCGGCGATCACCGACTGCGGATACAGTATTCCGTTGGGGTTGCCCGGATTACAGAAAAACAGCAGATCAACGCCACCCGCCAGAACCCGTTCCAGTTTTTCCATATCAATTGTAAAATTGTTTTCCGGCGACAGGACGAAATGTTCCACATCCCACTGGTGTTGCTGAAGCGCCCGAACGTATTCGCTGAACGAGGGGGAGATAATCAGCGCTTTTTTGCCCGGCAGCAGGGCCGGCAGGTTGTAAATCAGTTCTGTAGAGCCGTTGGCGATCGTAAAGCAGGTCGGGGGAAGACCGTGATATGCCGCCAGCGCCTGTTTCAACTCGGCATGGCTGGTGTCCGGGTAATGCATCAGGGTGTCAATTGAGCTGATCAGGGCGCTGCGCGCCATGGAGGACATGCCCAGCGGATTGATGCTGGCGGAAAAATCAAGGATCTGATCGGGGGGTACGCCGAGCGTTCGGGCAACGGTAAAAATATTGCCGCCATGATCATAGGAACGGGACATGGAATCCTCTCAGAAAGTAAGCGGTAAGCAGGCAGATGGTTGCCATCAGAAGGGTAGAGAGGTACATCAGCCTGATCATGCGCTGGTACGCAGCGGCATCAAGCGGCTGCAGGTGATCGCCAATATATTCTTTCCATGACGGAGTCCCGCCGTAACTGGCGCTTCCCCCCAGCCGCACACCTAAAGCGCCCGCTGCCGCTGCTTCCGGGTGTCCGCTGTTGGGTGAGGGATGGTTCAGGCGGTCCCGGAGGGTTATGCGCAGGGCACCGGAAGCTGAACAACCGGCCAGCGGTGCGGCCATAACCAGCAACAGCGCCGAGAACCGGGCCGGGATGTAGTTCAGCAGGTCATCCATCCGGGCGGAAGCCCACCCCATCTGCAGATAGCGCTGATTTTTGTAGCCGACCATGGAATCAAGGGTACTGACCGCCTTGTAGGCCATGGCGGCAACCGGCCCGCCGAGGGTCAGCCAGAAAAGCGGGGCGATAATACCGTCAGAACTGTTTTCGGCAACGGTTTCCACCACGGCACGCCAGATTTCCGGTTCATCAAGCATATCCGTATCCCGTCCCACAATATGGGAAAGATAGAGCCGCGCAGCGGGGAGGTCTCCCGCCAGCAGTGCGGTGGCAACACGGGCAGATTCCCTGTGCAGGGAACGTGCGGCCAGACAGGTGGAAGAGACGACAACGGCGGCGATCCAGCCGGCCAGCGGCAGCAGGGCGGTGAGTGTCCAGAGCAGCAGCCAGGTGACCCCGGCAGCAGTGCCGACGACCGTCAGCAGCAGTACCACACCGGCCAGACGTTCCGTAAGCCATTCCCGACGAAGCCCCGTATCCAGAAACTGGATCAAGCGTCCGATCGCCACCACCGGATGCGGCAGCCAGTGCGGATCTCCCACGGCCAGATCAAGCAGCAGCGCCAGGAGGATGATCAGCGAGTCAGGGGGCGTCACAGCCCAATCCACAGATCGTCAGCAGGCGCGGCAGATCCAGATGTTTTTCAAACTGTTCCGCCAACTGGTCAAAGGGGTCGGCCTGAGGCGGCTGTTCAGCAGCACATCTGGGCGGCAGCCCCTTTTCCAGACGAACGCCGTTAAGGTAGCTTTCCCGAAAACTGACGTTTTCAAAAAGGCCGTGCAGGTAGGTGCCAAAGATCCTGCCATCGGGTGAAACCGCACCGTCCTCAACCATAACCGGCCTGTCGCCCCGCTGGAAAATGCGGGAGAACGGCCGTACTCGTCCGTCGAGCGTTGTCACCCCCATATGAATTTCATAGCCGGTCAGTACCCCGCTGAATTCTGGAGCTACGGTACATCCGGCGTCATCAAGAGTCGCCCGCGCCTGATGGGTTTCCTTCTCCATCAGCAGCACCGTTGTGGCCGGAAGCAGGCCAAGCCCCCGGGCCTCTGGTACGGACGATTCAACACCATCCGGATCAAGCACCGCAGTGCCGAGCATCTGGAAACCGCCGCAGACCCCGACGATATGTCCGGTAAAGGCGCGAATCGGCTCGTAAAGACCGCGCTCCACCAGGAAGTTCAGATCGGCAATGGTTGACTTGCTGCCGGGGATGATCAGGATATCCAGTCCGTGGAGCTGTTCCGCCCGCTCAATATAGCTGAGGAGAACATCCGGTTCATTCTGCAGCGGATCGAAATCGGTAAAGTTGGAAATTCTCGGCAGCCTGAGTACGCCGATATTGATGGTATCAGCCCCTCCTCGACCACTGACCGCTTTGGAGCGCTGCCCCAGTGCGACACTGTCCTCGGCCGGCACGGCAATATCGGCGAACCAGGGAAGGATCCCCAGCACCGGTACGCCGGTGCGCTGCTCGATGAAGTCAATGCCCGGCTTGAGAATCCCCGCATCGCCACGGAACTTATTGATGATAATCCCTTTGATGCAGGCACGTTCCTCCGGTTCCAGCAGCTCTATTGTGCCGATGATCTGGGCGAAGACGCCGCCCCGGTCAATATCCGCCACAAGAATCACCGGGCAGTTCGCCAGTGCGGCAATCTTGAGGTTGGCAATATCATTCTTTTTCAGGTTGATCTCCGAGATGCTGCCGGCCCCCTCGATGACGATAAATTCATAGGCCTGGCGCAAACGCCCGTAACTCTCCCGGATTTTGCCGAAGGCGGTCACTTTGTAGGCATCGTATTCTGAAATACCCATATTACCGACCGGCCGCCCCTGCACGACAATCTGGCTGCCGGTGTCAGAGTTCGGCTTGAGAAGAATCGGGTTCATATCCGTATGAGGCTCGATGCGGCACGCCTCTGCCTGCACCGCCTGGGCCCGGCCGATTTCTCCCCCCTCCGGTGTAACATACGAATTCAAGGACATATTCTGGGATTTGAAGGGAGCGACGCTGACACCGCGCGCGACCAGACAGCGGCAAAAACCAGCGGTAATAATTGATTTACCCACATCAGACGCGGTGCCGCAGAACATAACCGCTCCCGGATGTGACGATGGTACCTGCTCCACAACTGCTTCCTCAGAAGTGACCGCCGGGCCGTATTTGCCCGCATAGCCTCGGGGCGTTACCATGCGCCCCTCTGCATCAATAAAACTGCTGACGTTACCGATCAGTACGATGCTGGTCATGTCAATCTCATGATCCAGCAACTGCCGGAGCGTTGTCACGATGACCGTTTCCCCGTCACGACTGGCGTTACGTACAATTCCCGCAGGAGTTTCCGGGGAGCGGTGTGCCAGGAATATGCGCTGCGCTTCCTCAATCTGCGTCCGGCGGGTTTTGCTGCGCGGGTTGTAAATCGCCACAACAAAGTCAGCCCGGGCAGCCGCCTCCAATCGTGTTTTGATCAGATCCCAGGGCGTCAGGAGATCCGAGAGGGAAATGACCGCAAAATCATGCATCAAAGGGGCGCCAAGCAGTGCGGCGGCAGCCTGAACAGCAGAAATGCCCGGAACAATCCGGACATCAAGGCGCGGCAACTCCGGATCCTGGCGGGCATCCGTCTCCACCAGTTCCAGAACCAGCCCGGCCATGCCGTAAATTCCGGAATCACCACCGGAAACAAGCGCAACCGATTCACCGGCACGGGCAAGCCTCACCGCTTCTCGGCAGCGCTGCACTTCCTGCATCATGCCGGTTGAGACAATTTTCTTGCCGGTCAGCAGGGGACGCACCAGTTCGACGTAGCTGTCGTATCCGATGATGACATCAGAATCAGCAATAGCCTGCTTTGCCGCTTCGGTCAGATGACATTCGGCACCAGGTCCGGTGCCGACGATATATAGTGAAGCCATGGTGTGCCTCGCAACAGAAAGTACCTATCCCCCGCCATAGGTGGGGGGTAGGTCAAAAAATTATCCGCATGCCGATTAGAGACCCGGCTACCGGACACTGACAGGGGGAACAGGGTGGCAGTCAGGATGCCCGCTGCCTTTAGCGGTCAGCGAAGACAACCAGCCCGGAAGCGACAACCTCGACCCGGCAGTTGGAAAAGCCACGGCGTTTGAGGCGAAACATGATCAGCGGTGCGACCAGCGGGTGAACCCCCGGCAGGATCAGCGGGAAACAGGTGTAGGTCATCCCCTTCAGGGCCGCCAGCGTAGATCGCAGTGAAATCCGCGCTGCTGTTTCTCTCCCCTCCCCCTGTTCCGGCACCGGATTCATGGTTCAGCTGTGTTCGCTGGTTTCGTGGAACTCAAGTGTTTTCCAGCTTTCCATGGTGTTATCCAGACGCCACTGGCTGCCGGCCATATAGGTCAGCTTGCCTTCACCATCGATATACACGTGCATCGCTTCTTTCTTTTCAAAATCCTCGATGGTCTTTTTGTCACCGGTTACCCAACGAGCCGTCACATAACTGACCGGCTCAAAAGCTACTTTGACGCTGTATTCGTGTTCAAGGCGGTGCATAACCACCTCAAACTGCAGCAGACCAACGGCTCCGATCACCCAGTCAGAACCCATCAGCGGCTTGAATACCTGGGTGGCTCCCTCCTCGGCAAGCTGAACCAGCCCCTTCTCCAGAGCCTTGGATTTCATCGGGTTCAATAACCGCACCTTGCGAAAATGTTCCGGAGCAAAGCTCGGAATACCGGTGAATTTGAGTTCTTCTCCCATGGTAAAGGTATCGCCGATCTTGATGGTCCCGTGGTTGTGGATGCCGATAATATCTCCCGGCCACGCTTCTTCAACGTTAGTTCGATCCTGGGCCATAAATATCGTGGCGTTGGCAATCTGTACGTCACGCCCCAACCGCACATGCCGGACCTTCATACCACGGGTGAATTTGCCGGAACAGATCCGGAAGAAGGCGATCCGGTCGCGGTGCGCCGGGTCCATGTTTGCCTGAATCTTGAAGGTAAACCCGCTGAAGGGTTCCTCATACGGGGAGACGCTGCGGGTTGCCGTCTCGCGCGGCAGGGGATGCGGTGCGTACTGAACGAAGGCATCCAGCAACTGCTGAACGCCAAAAGTATTAATGGCGCTGCCGAAAAACACCGGCGTCTGACGTCCCGCCAGATAGGTGGCCATATCGAACGGATGGGCGGCTCCCTCCAGCAGTTCTATGTCATTCCGCAACTCCTCCACCTGACTTCCCAGGAGTTCATCAAGGCGCGGGTCGTCCAGACCGTTGACCGTGATGATTTCGCCGGTGCCGTTGTCAGCTTCAGCGTCAAAAAACGTCAGCTCTTTTGTGTACAGATGGTAGGTCCCGCGAAAGCGCTTACCCATACCGATCGGCCAGGTGATCGGCGCCGTCTGCATATGGAGGTTTTTTTCAATATCATCCAGAAGATCCAGCGGTTCCTGCCCTTCACGGTCAAGCTTGTTCATGAAGGTCATGATCGGAGTGTGGCGCAGACGGCAGACTTCCAGCAATTTGCGGGTCTGGCTCTCAACCCCTTTCACGGAGTCGATCACCATGAGTACCGAGTCAACGGCGGTCAGAACACGGTAGGTATCCTCCGAAAAATCATTGTGACCGGGAGTATCCAGCAGGTTGATTTCGCATCCGTCATAGGTAAACTTCATCACCGATGAGGTTACAGAAATGCCGCGCTGCTTTTCCAGTTCCATCCAGTCGGAGGTGGCATGGCGTGCGCTCTTGCGGGCACGGACCTCGCCCGCCTGCTGAATGGCTCCGCCGAACAGCAGCAGTTTTTCCGTAATGGTGGTTTTACCGGCATCAGGGTGACTGATTATGGCAAAGGTGCGTCGTTTTTCGACTTCATTCTGGTTGAACAACTCCACGTGGTGTAACTCCTTTAGACAATCGAAAGGCGGGGCAAGCCCGCCTGGAATAGATACTACAGGGATCCAACTGTTTCGGTGTCAGTTCCGTGCGGTAACGCTGTACAAATTACGACCGGAATACCAGCCGGTCAAGGCACCATCTGCCGCCGCCGGCGATAAGCAGATACAGAGCCATGCCGAGCAGGGCGATGTTATATTCGATGCCGTGCCCACGACCGGCCACGCAGCTTATATTGAGAAAGAAACCGTGTACCAGGTGGACCTTGTAAATGGCCACCAGCATGATTGCTGCAATGCCCGTTGCCGAAAGCCGGGTGAGGAAGCCGGTCAGGATACCGAAACCGCCGCCGAATTCGGCGATGATAACCAACAGTGTAAAGATGGGAGGAATCCCCATTTTATCTTCAAACGACCTGAATGTCGCCGTCAATCCCTGTCCGCCAAAAAGCCCCAGGAGTTTTTGTGAGCCGTGAGCCATAAAGATCAGCCCGAGCGGGATACGGATCATCAAGGGGGCAAGCAGATTTGTCGCGTCAAAAATTCCCTTAGCCATGTATGGCCCCTCCAATCTCGTCGAAAAGCATCAATTTTATAATACACCGTATTTATTAGTTAAAAAAAATACCGGGACACAAAATCCCCGTAATTTATTGGCCGCATACTCGCATAAGCGCCACTATTTTACAATTGTAAAATCAGTATATTAGTTGTGTTTGGCCTTTCTTATCAGGCCAAATGGCAATGTTTGTTTTCGTAGAGGCGCCGACGACGGCTCGCCCGCCTTTGATTACAGTGTATCCGTAAACGACCGATGCTCGACTGCTGCACCAGGGCGACCCGCTGGAATCGCCCCTACCGGACATGATGGCTGCGGGCTGAAACAATGGGAATACGTAATTAGCGCCCGTTTGTTAGTAGCTAAACGCCCTCATCAATCTCACTGGTCAATTCCGGATTCTTGCCGGTAACACCTGCATAATGAGCCATAATTTTGGGCAGATCGGCGTCAAAGTCACCGGTCGGCTTGAATATCCCTTGGATGCCAGCCACCTTGCGTCTGAAGTCTATGAAACCAAGTACAATCGGAACCTGTGAACCATGTGCAATGTGGTAAAAACCGCTCTTCCAATATCGAACCTTCTTACGTGTCCCCTCTGGAGGTATAATCATAATCAGTTGGTTGTTCGTCTTGAACAACTCAACCGCTTGTTCAACAAAATTATTCTCTTTGCTCCTATTCACGGGGACACCCCCCAGCCAGGACAGAAAGATTCCTGCTGGCTGCCAAAACAAGGTGTGTTTAGCCAAAAAATAGACTCTGAGTTTATATGCAAAGACTATGGCCAGAGTCATCGGTAAATCCCAGTTGCTCGTATGGGGGGCAGCGATCATTACATATCTCGGTATGGCGGGGAGTTGGCCCTCCAGTCGCCATCCAGTAATTTTCAGATAGGCAATAGAACCATAATGCAGTAGCGAACGCAGGATGGGGGTGTCGAATATGGTGACTTTAGCCAGATGTGCGTTCCCATATTTCATTGTTTTTCCTTTCAATCCAATTTCCATGACCAGCCATACATATCAGAGAATCAAGTAAAACAACACTGGAAGTAGTCTTCATTTAAAATAGCAAAAACACAAATGATTCCGTATGGCAACTGCTCAAAAAATATCAAAAAGAAACAGCCACTCAGGAAACTTCCCAAGTGGCTGTATTTATTGGTGGGCGGTATGAGATTCGAACTCACGACCCCAGGCTTCGGAGGCCGTATTTACGGACAATCAAAGCGTATCATAAAGTAATAAAACGTACCAATATCAAAGAAAATCATACAGTTAAGCAATTTCACTATTTCAACAGTTACCGCAATTTACCCTTAGATACCGTAGGTCACTGACACACGACCATTTCAACTTACTTTTCCCACGGACCACCGGCACGCCACGATGAATTAAAACTCTCTCCGCTGCAACGCGCCACAATAGGAGGCATAACAAAATCGGTTATAATTTTTACCACACCTTGCAGGTCAGTATCAACCTGTAATGCGGACCTGTTCAGAAAAGCTCCCCATTGGCGAACCTTCTGCGTGTCCTTTGAAAACTCGTCTGTCAGGGCCAATGGCACCGACATCGGCAGCGGCGTGTTTCTTCTCTCGAAGGTACGCGCAAGTGCTGTTGACAATGTCGTACCGTCAAAGTCGAACATACCGCTTATAACCAATATATCGTAAAAGTCTTTCATCCGGCTGTTGGCGATGCCGAGCTTTACCATTGCCTGAAACTTTTCGGCTATCACTGTTTCTGGAGGGTACACTCTCAGGTGCGGTGCCGGATGGTCAAGCATCGTTGGAAAATCTGCTTCAACAGCCTCCGGCGTTACGGCGTCGCCGAAACCGATATCTACCTGCAAACTAATAAGAGCACCGGCAAGGTCAGCCGTAAAACGGATGCGCGTACCGCCATACTCCAGCTGGTCTCGTATGTCCTCGGCCTTGACGCTGTCCTTGTTAAAGAGGATTCCGTCGTCCTCAGCCTCAACTTGGCACATCTCTCGAAAAACGTCTTCCAGCGCCTGTATGTCATTGTCACCAAAACCGAGCAAGTCAATATCACGAGTTGATCTGAAGCTATAGACACCCCACAACGGAAAAAGCATGGCACCCTTCAGTATAAACCTGGCACCATACGCCGACCGACTCAGCCGATACAAGAAGCGTTCAAGACCGTAGCGATTCAGTATCAGGTTGAAGTCAGTATGACTCTCCCGCGACTTATTGAGTAGCCGCTGCCGAACCGATGCAGCAGTATTACTCCCGTTTCTTTTTGTCATATCGTTAACGCCTCCATGTATGGCCTCATCACAACACCAACACGGCATATTTTTGCATAATGCCACAGTTCATCAACGGTACAGACACCGGCACGCTGGCTTTCACGCAGCGCCTCAAGCGCCACATCAAGACCAATCTTGTTGCGATACTTGAAACAGTCGGCAACCGTCTTGGCTGGACAGTATACTTTTACTTTAACCCCTTCAACTTTATGAATCTCAACGCCCTCCGTCATCGCCGCGCCGGAGAACCTGACGAAACGGACCGGAAGAACCATTTTAGGCACATAGCCCTTGGTATCCACAGCAATCCAAACCTCATGAGGCGCCTGCGTCGTCAGCCCGTGAAAGCGAAGCGCTGACAGCAGGCAGACTACCCCTGCCGGAACAGATGCACAGACCTCAGCAAGCGAATAATGCTCGGATACCGGCGCAATCGGCAGGCGGTAGAGACCGTGACCAATGCGCTGAACCACCCCACTTTGGCAAAGCCGCCGCAGCATCTCTCGAGATACCTTAAAAGTATCAAGGTCACGCGGGCGAATTATCCCCTTGTTTTTAAGTAGTGAAATAACTTTGCTTTGCTTCATATTTAGGCTTTTCATAGGCGTATCCGTTACTTTATCTTGGTACATATAGATATATACCAAGATAAAGTAACAGTCAATGCATATTTATCAATGAATAACAGGTAGTTATATAAGTATTTGTATGGCTAATTCCAAAGGACATTGAGCGTGCATCCTGTATCTCATGATACCTAAGAGGGTTTGCCGGATAGAGCTGGCTTCCCAGATTTTGTATTCCACTCCCTTCGTCATACATTTGCATCACATTTGGTTATGGGAGGAGTAGACCTAACGACAGTATCCAGGTTGCTGGGGCATAAGTCATTATCAATGACTCTTCGATATGCTCACCTTGCGCCGAACCATCTTGATATGGCGGTGAATGCTTTAAACGCCATTTGTTGATTGTAAAAATGTATGGACTTAGATTCCTTGATTATTTTGGCATGATGCCAAGATGTTCACATACGCTGAGACTGATGA
>CAINRC010000107.1 GCA_903852495.1 uncultured Geobacteraceae bacterium
AGCAGAGGAGCTACAGAGGCAACGAAGTCGAAAGAAACACAATTCACGCAAATTCAAAGGGCCAAAACCGAAAATACGACATGCAAAGACCTAACCGGACAACGCTGACCTGAAATAGAATTAAACTCATATGCCACAGGCCCAGACATCCTGGAAGTGATCGGGGATGAAGCCCCAATGGGGCTGGCAGCAGGCAAGAAGAAAGATCTTTACGGCTACTGTCATGACGAAACTATAGCCATAAGTGAACCTGACTGGATGGGGAAATTGCGTGATGACAGAAAGTACTCGAATCTTTCATTGCCAGGGACACATGACACAGTCGCGCGTTTCTGTGGAGATTCTTATCAGGCACAGTCATTGGGCATTATGGCGCAGTTGAATGCCGGAATCCGTGCTTTCGATATTCGGCTTAAGTGCACCAAAGGGAAGTTTTTGCTAGGGTTCCACAGGGATTGTTATGAAAATATCAATTTCGATGACATACTTAGTACAATGACAACTTTTTTAGACAAAAATCATAAAGAAGCTTTGTTTGTCAGGATAAAAAATGAAGCTGGCACCGATGCCTGTGATAATGACACGAGTTTCCAGTCGATATTCGATACCTACTTTAAACGTTACGATCGGTTGTGGATTAATGGCAAAAAAGTTGCGGATCCAACACTCAAAGAAGTTCGGGGCAAGATTGTTGTTCTTCAAGACTTTAACTCTATAAAAGGTAAATATTATGGTCTGGATTATCCAACAACTTCTTGCCAGGACGATTACGATTTATTCTCAAATACGGCTCTTTGGTATAAATGGAACGGTGGGTCGTACGGCTATCGGCACGAAAAAGGTTATAGGGTTCATCTCTATTACAAAGGAATTAAAAATTATTTGAAGACTGCGGCAGAAAACCCTGGAAAATTGATCTGTAACTACCTCTCAGGCTCTACAGGCTCATTCCCCTACTTTGTTGCAAGCGGGCAATCCTCACACGGAACAGATGCCCCCAAACTGTGGACCGGCGTTGCCGGGCCTAAAAAAAAGCACGATGGGGATTATGTTGATTATGAGCACCGTTACTACGGTACCAAGGCTGTCCCACAGGTAAGTATCTATTTTAACGGTACGAACGATATGACAATGCAGTGGCTACGGAATAATCATCCAAGGTATACGGGGATCATCTTTGCAGATTTCCCCGGGAAGGATCTGATTTCTGAGATTATCAACGCTAATTTCAGATGGTAACGTAAAAGTGCGTGCAACTCTTCAGCAGTAAGTAACAGCCTGCGTCAGGTCCGTAGGTATAGCAGTAAAAACAGAAAAACCCGCTATTGCTAGCGGGTTTTTCTGTATCTCAGCCGACTGGGTCGGAGTGTTGATTGCCGTCCCACTGGTGACGGGAATGAGTACTGGGGAATATCGTTAAATAACGGCAAGATGTGACTGTTTTGCATGCAAGCGGACTGAAATTCTGATGCTGCGATCATCTATTGCATAATATAATTCTTACCATCGACGGCCTGGTTTTATAACCTTACGCTGCCTTCTTCAGTTCCTCTCTAATTACCTTGCGGAGTATATCTTCCAGAGGTTTTTCAGTTTCAAATTGTTTACGCAACAGCTCATTCAATACTGTCTGATAACCTTTGTTTTCAGATACACCACGGGCTTTAAGAAGATCAAGCACATCGGTATCAAGATAGGTTGTAATACGAACTTTACCTTTTGAGTTTTCGGCCTGTAATTTGGCAAGGTGCGGTATAACGCTTGCCCGTTTTGCCTGGCTGAAGTCATATTCTTTACGCATAGCTGGCTTCCTCTCTTTTGGTTGGTTTGCGTGCTGATATAATGCGGATGGTGTCTTCATCTGGTAGAGCATAACAGATCGTCAATAGTCGGAGATCGGTGCTCATGCCAATAAGGATAAATCGTTGTTCGCCTTGAGAGTCCGGGTCTTCAGTAACCAGCGACAGGTGATCAAGCAGGCAGGTAGCTGCTTCCTCAAATGATACTCCACGATGCTTCTTCAGGTTACTGGTCGCTTTGTCTGTGTCCCAGATAATTTTCATGCACTATTTATGCATATATTGTGCATACAATGTCAACCCAAAAAATGCTGCTAATATTTTTTTAAAATGTCGAGTATGGCATTGGCCTACCAATGAGAAAAAGCCACTTTCCCGAAGAAAAATGACCTTTTTGATATTTGGCGTCCAAGAGATGACGGAAATGAGTACTGGGAGATATCGTTAAATATCGGCAAGATATGACTGCTTTGCATGCAAGCGGACTGAAATTCTGATGCTGCGATTATCTGGTGAATTGTAAGAAGTAATTCCTTGGTAACAGCCCCCACAATTCGGGAAAGTTCAGACACCTCTACAGCAGGTAATGGTGTTCACGAATCCTGTTGCTCTCGATCGGACTTACTCCGGCCTGCCCGGCAAAATCCGGCCAGGCGGCAACTGCATCCTGCACCTTCCTGATAACCTTATGTGCGGTGCCGACGCCGAACCGATCGGCAACCGCCAGCAGATCCGCCTGAGAAATGCCGGTAAATTTACCGTTCACCGCCATAAGATGCTGCCAGGTCCACTCTCCGGATGGATTGAAGGCGTACGTCACATCGTAAGCCGGTGCCAGTTCCCACTGCCCGCTTTCCCGCAGCATGAAGGATATATTCTTGGTGTGGTCGTCACAGTTTACCGCCATAACGTTAAAAACAATGCGCCGGAATGCTTCTTCAAGCGCGGTATAATCCAGTCCCAGGCGGACAACGGTCTGCAAAAACTGGCTGTAATCGTGGGTTGCCTTCTGTTTGTAGTCCAGATGCGCCATGGCGCAGAGTGATTGCAGATGATGCTTGTGGTTCCCGTCACGATCAAAGCGCCGAGTCATGAAGTGAGCCCGGCCATTCTCTTCCAGCAGGCGACAGGTTGACATGGTAATACCGGCGGTACAGGCCATCCGGTAATAGGCATACTCGATTCGGCCATAATCCTGTGAACCGCCCAATTCCCGGTCGGCCCCCATGCCGTCGAACTTGAGCAGCCAGTGTTCAAAGCCGGGTTCCACATCAAACTGTCCCGGTCGGATCTCATCAGTCTCCGGATTCCAGGCAATAGCCGCCTTGGCCCGTGCGCCGCCCGCCGAGGTACCGACCTGAATAATCTGCGCCAGAGCTGCCTTGGCAAGGCGGTCTGAACCAAGTTCACCATGAACAGCCTGACGGGCGCTTTCGACCAGGCGTGAGAGTTTGATAGCGGTACTGCTTGCAATGGCCGGTGTTCGGGCCGGCTTGAATTCAAGGGCTCCCATGCCGCGTTTGCCCATGTACGCGAGGCGGTCAAGCGGCGTCACCCGTTTTTTGTCGATACCTTTGCTTGCCATCCAGGCATCAATCAGGGCATTGCCGAAATCATCCGGCAGGGCATCAGCCACCATCGCGGGCAGCCGCTTGAAACTCAACTCAGGAAGATCGACAAAGATGAACGGTTCACGGGCTTCTGCCAGTGGCATGGCAAGAGGTGCCAGTTCAATACCTGACTTCACAAACCTGCTGTCATACTCAAAGGCGTAGTATCCCAGATTCGGAGCCAGGGCGACTGCGCCGACGGTTTTGCCCCAGATGCGTACTTCTATGGCTTGGACCGGTTTATACATTTGAGGTGCCTTTGGTTTTGGATGCACGTTGTCGCGGCTGCTTTGCCTTCAGCATCTGCATCGGGCTGATGGCAACTGCCGGAGCCAGGGTTTCCAGCCAGTCTGCTCGCCCCAGAGTGCGTAACACCTTCACCAGTGACGTCATTGTTGCCCCTCTGCCGTTTTCCAGGTTTTTAACGGCATTCAGGGCAACGCCTGCCTGCTCGGCCAACTGGCGCTGATCAATGTTCCGGCGCAGGCGCAGATCGCGCAACTGCTGCCCGAAGGCAGCTTCCATCTCTTCGTGTGTTTTTGAATTTTTCATAAAAAACCTATTTAGGACTTTTGCTGTGATAAATATAATCAATAGCCTTAAAATAGTCCACAAAATTATATATCGATTGGCACACCAACCATAGATAACAAGAGTTCGCTGCCGCAACCTATGTGCAACCTAAAGAAACAAGGACTTATGCAGCCTGCATACGTCCTTGTTTTCATTTGCCGTCCCACTGGTGAACGCACTTCGAACTTTTTAACCAGTTACTCGCACACAATAACAGCCTCAACGCGAAAGTTCTTCCGCCATCCAGCTGCGGTTTTGTTTGAGGCAATCGGCCTGCTTTTCCCATACCCGACGGCGGAAAGCCGGCTGCCGTCAATGCCGGAGGCCATGACAAGATAATCCCGCACGCTGTCAGCACGAGCCTGGGACAGCTTCGTCATTCC
>CAINRC010000108.1 GCA_903852495.1 uncultured Geobacteraceae bacterium
TACAGGTGGCTACGATGCGGTTCGTCGTTATGTTGGAATCAGGAAAAGGGAGCTTGGGACGGCATCGGTCACAGCCTACGTTCCTCTTGAATATGCCCCTGGTGACGCCTTTCAGTTTGACTGGAGTTACGAGCAGGTAGAGCTGGGCGGGGTTCAGATGGTTGCTAAAATCGCTCAGTTCCGGCTTTGTCACAGCCGTAAGTTTTTCTGTATTGCCTATACTCGTGAGACCTTGGAGATGGTGCTTGATGCCCATATCCGCGCCTTCGAGTTTTTTGGCGGTGTCTGCCGCCGGGGTATTTACGACAATCTGAAAACGGTGGTGAACAAGGTGCTGTTGGGTAAAGACCGGGTCTTCAACCGGCGGTTCCAGAATATGGCTTCGCACTATCTGTTTGATCTGGTGGCCTGTACCCCCGCTGCCGGTTGGGAGAAAGGCCAGGTGGAGAATCAGGTCGGGGTGGTCAGAAAGCGTTTTTTTGCCAAGCGTCGTCGCTTTTCCTCCCTGAAGGAACTCAATGAATGGTTGGCACAGGAATGCCGTAATCATGCCGCCACTGCAAGGCATCCCGAGCGCAAGGATCAAACCGTCGCCCAGGTCTTTGCCGAGGAGCAGGACAAACTGCTGGCCCTTCCTGCTTCACCGTTTGACGGCTATCATGAAATTGTCAGCCGTGTGTCCCCGCAACTGTTAATCAGCTTTGATCGCAATCGCTACAGCGTCGATGCCATGGCGGTTGGCAAGACGGTGTCAGTACGGGCTTACGCAGACCGGATCGTCGTAGTGCTGGACGGCACTGTGGTTGGCAGCCACCGTCGTCACCTTGGTCGCGATAAGGTCATCTATGATCCATGGCATTATCTGGCCGTTCTGGAAAAGAAACCGGGGGCCTTGCGAGATGGCGCCCCTTTCAAACAGTGGGCTCTGCCGGCAGCAATGGTCGAAGCCAGAAAGATCCTGGAAGATCGCACGGGTGGCGACCGCCAGTTCGTCAACATCCTGTCAGCGGTAAGTCGCTATGACCTGGAGTCTGTGGCCGCTGCCTGCGCCCGGGTGGTCGCTGATAAAACCGTCAGCAGTGATGTCGTGCTCAACATTTTGTCACGGACGCACGACGAGGACACTCCGCCGGAACCGTTGGCTCCCTCATCGCCAGTACCAGTGCTGAAGATCATCCCGGTGGTGGACTGCAGCCGCTATGACAAACTGCTTTCCGGAGGTGCGTATGGAACTGCGTGAGCGAATGATGGACGCAATCGGCAGCCTCGGACTGTATGGGATGAAGGCCTCTTTTGATGAGATTCTGGCCTCAGGCATCAAAAGCCGGGCGACACCCGACAAGATTCTCTGTGACCTGCTGGAGGCTGAACTGGCGGAGCGGCAGGTCAGAAGCATTCGCTATCGGATGGGTTTGGCGAAGTTCCCGGCAGGCAAGGATCTGGATCAGTTTGACTTCACTGCCACGCCGGTCAACGAGATGCAGATACGCACCCTCTATGGAGGCAACTTCCTTGCTGATCACACCAACGTCATCATGGTCGGCGGTACCGGCACCGGGAAAACGCACCTGGCCATCGCCATCGCCACGCAAAGCATCAGAAATGGCAGGAAAGCACGGTTTTACAACATGCTCGATCTGGTGAACCAACTGGAGCAGGAGAAACTCAATAACCGGAGCGGACGATTGGCGGAACACCTGGGCAGGCATGATCTGGTCGTGCTCGATGAACTGGGCTACCTGCCGTTCTCCAAGAGCGGAGGGCAACTTCTGTTTCATCTGATCTCGAAGCTCTATGAGCGAACATCGCTGATCATCACGACCAACCTGACCTTTGGAGAATGGCCCCAGGTGTTCAGCGACAGTAAAATGACAACAGCCCTTCTCGACAGGGTTACACATCACTGCGAAATAATCGAAACAGGAAACGAAAGCTGGAGAATTAAATCAAGAATCAAGAACTGAAAAACACTGCCTGAGGTGGGTCAATTTTGGACGCCGATGGTGGGTCATTTTTCAATGCCGATTGACAAGGATTACTGGCAAGTCTTAAAAATCTATAAATCTACAGGGAGAAAAAATGGAGAAAGAAATTAAGGAAACGCCGAATGAAAAAAAGAGATTCACCAAGGAAGAGATTATGGAGAGAAAAATCTCTATGGTCAAGGAACGTGGCTCAAGGGTTATGAAAATCAACTCACCGCTTGGCAGTATCATGTTCAATGTTCTGCGGCAATTCGACCAGGCGTATGCTCATTTCAAGGGGCAATTGGGAGAACCAGGGGGAATCTCTCACGAAGAAGGGGCTGCGCTCATGGATGAGGCACGAGAGATCACCATAGCCTTCTCTGAGTACACTGGCAATTTGAGCAAAAAGGTCAGATTCAAGTATTTTATGCCGCAGGAGTTACAGGAGATGAGGCAGGTTGCTACCAAAGGAA
>CAINRC010000109.1 GCA_903852495.1 uncultured Geobacteraceae bacterium
CGTGTTCATTATACTACGCATCGTTGCCATTGCCTCATGGGCGTGGCCTTTGCAACAGATAACAAAGTCATCCGCATAATTGACGATCTGTGCCGACAGGCGGCGGGTGTTGGCTCTCATATTAGTTAACAAAAATCAGACCATTTTTCTCAGAATGAATTATATCGAAGGAGAGAGAATTCAAATTGATTGAACCCTTGTTTTGAAAGGTGGGGAAGTGACCCGTTAGCCGCGAGCCACTCCCCCCTCCATGCCGGATTAGCAGATCCAGCAGGAGTTATCTCCTTGATAATCCCAGTCGATATTGACGTCAACCAATTAGCCATTCTGGGCAAGAAATATCTCTGGCAAAAGCCTTCTGCCTGTCCCAGATGTGGTGGTCACCTTTGGTGGCATGGCTTTGTACTGGCCTATCCGGCCTGCCTTGCCGAAGCCGTATTTTTCCGTCGTCTTCTTTGCCCTCACTGTAGATCCGTACATCGCTTGCGGCCAAAGTCATACTGGCGCCGCTTTCAATCCTCCGTTGCCACTATCGAACAGGTTATTGCTCATCGCCAGAACAATGGCCGCTGGAGCCCTGATTTGCCCCGGCCTCGCCAACGTCAATGGTGGCGCAGACTCCAGAAGAAATCACTGCTCTGTCTGGGTCTATCTTTTGTTGGTTCACTCTTCGATTCCTTCCTGACCCTGATTGAGGCCGGCGCCATTCCGGTCAACAGCGTCATGGAATGTGACGACGGATGAGTCAGCCAGCTACCCTACCGAACTGTATCCCTGCTCAGCCATTCCTGAATAGAGTATGCCATGGAACGATAATGATCTTTCCATTCAAACCAATTTTCAGGAGGTGAAGCATGAACCAAGAACAACGAGAGGAGATTGCCCGGTTCCGATTCGGGGTTATCAGTGATCTGGTTGGGGCGGTACGCCTTGAACAGGGCGAGACTGCCAAACTCATTCAGAGTAAGAGCGAACAGCGGTACAATATTCCCGGTTCGCATCGGACCAGGATCTCAAAATCTACCATCTGGCGCTGGGTCAGGTGTTACGAAAACGGCAACCGGCAACTCTCTTCACTCTCCCCCGAGCATCGTGCAGATATTGGCAAGTCCCGTCGTGTCGATGATGACACGATTCTGGCTTTAACCCGGCTCAAGAAGCAAAAACCCAGTGTGCCGGTCAATCGACTTCTGCAGGAGATGAAGGAGAAATCTCTGATCACACCGGGGATTACCCTCTGTCATTCCACCGCCTACCGGATATTAAAGCAGGAAGGTCTTTCCAGCCGCCAGCTGATGCCCCCGGTCGACCGCCGCCGTTTTGAGGCCGAATTTCCCAATGATATCTGGCAATCGGATGTCATGCACGGCCCATCGGTAGAAACTGAGGGCAGAATGCATAAGGCATATCTCATTGCCGTACTTGATGACCACTCACGACTTCTGCCCCATGCCCAGTTTTTTCTTTCCGAACGACTTGTATCCTGGCTTGATGCCTTCCGTCAGGCACTCCTGGCCCGGGGGTTACCCAGAAAACTCTATGTCGACAACGGTGCCGCCTTCAGCTCCAAGCATCTTGAGCATATCTGCGCCTCCCTCGGTATCGCTCTTATCCATACGCCACCATATACTCCGCAGGGCAGGGGGAAAATAGAACGATTCTTCCGTACCGTCAGAACTCGCTTTCTTCCCTACTTTCAGGGTGGCACCCTTCTTGAACTGAACATCGCCTTTGATCTGTGGCAGAACGAATACCACCAGCGGATCCATTCCAGTACCGGGGAAACACCCTTTGCCAGGTTTGCCCGTCATCTGGAGATCATCAGGCCAGTTCCGGTCGATCTTGAGGATCACTTCCGTAAAGAGGCACGACGGCGAGTGGCCAAGGATCGAACCGTCTCGCTGGATGGCCGACTCTATGAGGCCCCGACCAGGCTGATCGGTGAATATATCCAGCTGCTCTATCACCCGGACAGGATGGAGCAGGTGGAAATCTATTATAAAAACAGTTCACACGGATTGCTGGTGCCGGTGGATCTTCGAATCAACTGCACGGTTAAACGGAAACGCGACAAGGACCAACTCGTAAGCCAGGAACAGAGCAATAAGCGTTATGACACCGGCAAGCTCTCTCTGACCGAGGAGAGGGAGGCACAATCATGAGCGCCAATAGTTATCAGGTGTTCTTTGGTTTGCAGCGCCAGCCATTTGTCGCCGATCTCGACCGTAATCATATCCTTGAAACTTCCGACCTTCTGGCTGCAGCCGACCGCCTGGAATATGCCATTGGTATCGGCGCTATCGCCATGGTCACCGGTGAGGTAGGATCGGGAAAATCAACCGCGCTTCGGTGGGCAGCCGGCCGTCTCCACCCCTCAAAATATCGGGTGCTGTGGATAACCGCCACATCGGGCTCCATCCTGGAGTTCTATCGGCAGCTTTTAGCCGAGCTCGACATCAATACAGCATCCTCATCCCGGGCTGTCCTCACCAGATTGATCAAGACTCAAATTGTTGACCTCGCACAAGGCAAGAAGGTACGGCCGGTACTCATTGTCGATGAAGCATCTTTGCTACGGCTTGATGTCTTCGCCGAACTCCATACCATCACCCAGTTCGAAGGGGATTCAAAACCATGGCTGCCGGTTATTCTTGCCGGCCAGATCAACCTTGTCGACAATCTGCTTTACCGCACTGCTGTCCCTCTGGCCTCAAGAATTGTCACCAGAAGTCATTTCCACGCCGTCAACCGCGAGGCCATGGAAGATTACCTCAATCATCATCTTAAAATCGCAGGGCTCAAACACAATCCGTTTGAAGCCACCGCCATCACCGCCATACACCAGGGAGCTGGCGGACTCTTTCGGACGGCTAATCATCTCGCACGAGGTGCTTTAATTGCTGCCGCCAGTGAAAAGTCGCAAACCGTAACCGCCGATCATGTCAGACTCGCTGCTTCGGAGATTCTGCTTTAAGCATCGATGAATGCTGTCATTGATCGACTTGCCAGCACAAAAATACTCATTCCGATAGAGGATTATCATGAAAAACCAAGCAGAGATATTGTTTGCCAAAGAGTTATGGAAATTGCTCCTGGAGATCGAGGATTTTGTTCGAGAACATTACAGAAACCTTGTCGATCAGGAAATTTATGACCTTCACGACGATAACAATACAACTGACCAGTTCTGATCAACCTACACAACTCGCCAACGGTTGACCGATAATATCGGCCGTAACCGTTGGCGGATCAATTCAAAATAATCAGAAAATATTGTCTCATTTAATGCGGGAGGCAACACCTTGCCTTCTTGATCTCTTCAGTGTTGAGCGCCGTTTGCTTTTTGGGACGGCCCAGGGGTTTTCCTCCAAATCGAATCCCCTTTTCTTTCAAGAAGTTCCTGTTCACCCTGGTTCCGTAAACCCCATCAGCAAGAACAACCTCGGGGTAGCAACCGTATCTGCTTTTATAATTCTCCACCTGGGCTACAAGATCCTGGCCTTCACTGAAGGCGTCCCAGCTCAGACTGTCTATCCTGGCAACTCCATCAACAAGACTTACGCTGAGTTTGGCTCCAAACTCCACATTGTGTCCTGCCTTGCCGCGGACAATCGGACGAACATAGGGCTGAGAGATGTTGACTATCCGGTCATTGCAACGATTCGTCTTGTTCTGGTGCATCTCACGCTGTTGAGCATACACATGCTGGATGATCCAGTACAATCGCTGATTTCGGGGAGACAAAGGAAACTTCTCAAATGTATCAAGGAGTCGATCAACATACGACAGGTTCCTTCTGATATACTGTAACTGCTGGCGCAGCCCTTTTCTCAGCAACTTCTTCCCAAGCTTCTTGTTTTTGGCAAGGGCCAGATAGCGTTCTCTTGCCTGCTCTCGATATGTCCGTGGCTTTTTACTGCCGCTCTGTCTGACCAGATCGTCAATCAACTGCTCGGAAATTTCTCGGGCCTCATTTAATAACCCAAGATCTGTCGGATATTTGATGGCCTGATTGGCGACAGTCGCATCAATGATCAGCTTGCCTTTGTGGTCACCAGCAGGTTCTGTTGGTACGACTTCTACCTGGCACACTGAGGCCTTTTCTTTGCTGTTGCAATCAACACCTGACCTCGGAACATCTTCACTTCCATCTGTCCCTGTTGCGGAAGCAGGAGGGGACTTGCTGGGTGCAGGCTTTTTGGGGCGTGACGCTTCCAGCCTGGAAAAAATCGCCTGTTCAAATACATCAAACGCTTCACTCCC
>CAINRC010000110.1 GCA_903852495.1 uncultured Geobacteraceae bacterium
GCCGATAGTAAAAAGTTGCGCCTGCAGATAGTCACCGCGCTGCCGGATAACGAAAGCATTATTGTCACCGATGCTGCCAAGCTGAACCAGATCTTGACCAACCTCGTCCAGAATGCCCTTAAATTTACCCTGAAAGGCGGTATTGATGTTGGCTATACCAGACAGAGTGACATGCTGGAGTTTTATGTCAGCGACTCCGGTATCGGTATACCACAGGATATGCAACTCATGATTTTCGATCGATTCCGTCAGGTCAATAATACTTTGACCCGTACCCAACAAGGCTCCGGTCTGGGATTGAGCATTTCGAAGGCGTATGTTGCCATGCTCGGCGGCACCATCAAGGTAGAATCGGTAGAAGGCAAAGGCAGTAAATTCAGCTTTACCCTGCCCTATAAGCCTGCTCATGAACTGGACATAGCGCAGCAGCCACTCCCCGTTGCAGAAAATCTTGCCGAAGCTGTTCGGGATATAACAGTGCTTATAGTCGAAGACGATGCCATGAGCACCTTACTGCTCACAAGAAACCTTAAGTCGGCAGACATAATTATACTGACAGCCATCAATGGCGAGAAAGCCGTGGAACAGGTGCGGCAACACCCCGAAATCGATCTGGTACTGATGGATATAAAAATGCCCGTCATGAACGGCTTTGATGCCACCAGGCTCATCAAAGAGCAGCGTCCCGGCCTGCCAATTATCGTACAGTCGGCATTTACCTCAAAAGAAGACAAGATAAAAGCCACAGAAGCAGGCGCTGACTCCTTTATCACCAAACCCATCAACAAAACTGAGCTGCTCCAGCTGGTGGCGAAGCTGCTGAAACGCTAATCCACGTCCACATCTAAGCTATTGCCTCAACCCGAAGGTTGGGGTGATTCCTGAACCCCAACATTGGTCCGGAAACAGAAGGAGTTTTAAAATGGCAGAAAAAAAAAACGAAATTACGGTGTTAACCATTACTGAAGCACTATGCCAAATCTCCAGCGTAGCAATCCACCTGATGCCTCAAAAGAGTTGAGAAGACGCGCCGAAAAGCGCCTGAAGCAAAAAATCCTCAGCACTTGCTCTTCAGAACACAGCACTTCTTCCTCACCCGAGGATATCCTCTGTATGATTCAGGAAATCTCAATTCACAAGATCGAACTCGAAATACAGCACGCGGAACTGGTCCAATCGAGAACTGAGCTCGAAGAGAGTCTCAACCTTTACACCGAACTTTACGACTATGCGCCGGTTGGGTATTTGACCTTAGGCCGTAACAGTAAGATTCAGCGGGCAAACCTAACTGCCACCAAACTGCTTGGCGTTGATCGCTCCCGGTTACAGAGTATGTTGTTAAAAAAACTGCTGGTTCCAGAAGACCGTTCAGTACTTGAGGCAATGCTTGCGAAAGTGTTTACAAAGAGAGTACCTGGAATCTGCGAAGTAAAGCTTGCAGCCGGTGTTGCTCAACCATCAAAACCCACCCAGACACCATTTGGTTACATAGTTCGTATAGATGCCACAATAAGTGTTTCCGATTATGAATGTCGGGTTATTCTCACCGATATCACCGAGCAGAAAGTTGCCGAAGAAAAGATAACGGGTTATGTAAAACAATTGGAAGCCACAATGCAGACCTCGCTTCAGGCAGTAGCAAAGGTTGTGGAAGCCCATGATCCATA
>CAINRC010000111.1 GCA_903852495.1 uncultured Geobacteraceae bacterium
GCATCGGTACTGTTTTTGTGGATTTCCAGCTGCGCGTCAAAACCAACGGCCATTATACCACGGTCAACCTGAGCATCAGTCCGGCGACCGCCGATCCGGGCCTGCTGTCTGAAACGTCGCTCTTCATGGTTGTTCTGGAGGAGGCGCCTGTCCAGCCGGCTGAGCTGTCCGGCGCCGGCGCCGAAAGGGCGCAGCAGGCAGAGCTGTCTGCCTCCGGTGGCGCTCCGGCAGCAGAAGCAGAAAATCGCCTGGCGGCACTCCTGCAGGAATTGCAGGCCAAGGATGAATACATAAATGCTGCCAACGAAGAACGGGAAGCGTCCAGCGAAGAGCTTAAATCCGCCAATGAGGAGCTGCAGTCGATCAATGAAGAGATGCAGTCTACCAATGAAGAACTGGAAACCTCCAAGGAAGAGCTGCAATCGGTCAACGAGGAACTGGCGACGATTAACGCCGAACTGCAGACGAAAATACTGGATCTGTCACGGGTCAATAACGACATGAACAACCTGCTGGCGGGAACCGGCATCGGTACTGTTTTTGTGGATTTCCAGCTGCGCGTCATGCGGTTCACCCCCGCCGCGACCCGGATCATCAACCTCCTGCCGGGCGATGTCGGGCGCCCCGTGGCGCACTTTACCTCTACCCTGGTCGGCTATGACAACTTACTGACAGATCTGCAATCGGTGCTGATCACGCTTATTCCCAAAGAGGTGGAGGTGCAGACCACCGACGGCACCAGTTATGTGATGCGTATTTTGCCGTACCGCACCATTGACAACATAATCGAGGGGGCGGTGATCAATTTTGTCAATATCACCGAGATGAAGCAGATTCGGGAAGAGCTCAGGAAAGCCAACGATCTGGGCCGGATGGCGGTGGTGGTGCGCGATGCCCACGATGCGGTGGTAATGCAGAATCTGCAGGGGCGCATCATGGCCTGGAATCCGGCGGCGAGTCGGATGTACGGTTTCAGTGAGTCGGAAGCGCTGAAGCGCAACATTCGCGAGCTGATTCCGGAAGAGCTGCGCAGTGAAGAAATAGTGCATGTTCGACAATTGAGCCGGAACGAAGTGGTGGAGCCGTATCGCACCCGGCGGCTCACCAGGGATGGCGCGGCCGTGGAGGTCTGGCTGACCGCCACCGCCCTGTTGAATGAGACGGGAGAAGTGTATGCTATTGCGACGACAGAACGGGCGAGCGGGATTGCCGAGTAAACGGGGAGAGGCGCCACCATGAAGACCAGACCACCAGGATTGCCACAGGATCTGCGCCGGCGTGCGGAAGAAATACTCCGGGAGAGCGATTCGCAACTCCCGGAAGCGGCGTCACCTGAGGAAATAAAACTACTCCTTCACGAACTGCGGGTGCATCAGATTCAGCTGGAGATGCAGAATGAAGCTCTGCGCTCTGCTTACACCGCCCTGGATGCTTCACAGGCCCGATATTTTGACCTGTATGATCTGGCTCCGGTGGGGTATCTGACGCTCAGTAAGCCCGGACTGATTCAGGAAGTTAATTTTGCTGCTGCCACCCTGTTTGGTTTCTCCAGAGAACAGCTGAGACAACAGCCGTTCAAGCAGTTTGTCTGCAAGGACGATCAGGATCTGTTCTATCTGTGCCAACAACAGGCAAATACACCACAGAAAGCTGAACTGCGGCTCCAGCGAGCTGACGGTTCGTTTTTCTGGGTGCAGATCGGTGCGACCCTCTCAGCGGATGGTGAATACTGGATCACCTTGAACGACATATCAGAGCGGATGCAGATGGAAGAAACTCTGCGCATGAGCCGGGAAAAGTACAAGGCGGTTGTGGATAACTCGTTTGATGTGATTTTTTCGCTTACCACCAGAGGGGAATTCCAGTTTCTTTCAAGCTCCTGGGAACGGCATTTCGGGTATACCATCGGTGAAACTCTCGGGAATAGTTATCACCATTTCATCCATCCGGACGATATCACTTCCTGGGCCGTATATTTTCAGGGAATACTTCTTACCGGAATAAGCAAAACAAGTCCGCCGTTTCGGGTTAAACACAGTGATGGCAGTTGGCGCTGCTTTATTGCCAACGGCGCCCGATATGCGATTGCGGATAAGGAGTGGCTGTTTATTGGTGTCGCTCATGATGTGACCGAGCAGCTTGAAGCAGAAGGAAATTTGCTCCAGGCCAAAGCGGCAGCCGAAGCCGCCAATATCGCCAAAAGCCAGTTTCTGTCAACCATGAGCCACGAAATCCGCACGCCCATGAATGGCGTGATCGGCATGCTCCAACTGCTGCAATATACCGAACTGACACCGGAACAGTATGAATACATTGAAAGCGCCAAAAACTCCGGCCTTGAATTGGTGCTCATTCTCAACGATATCCTCGATATTGCCAAAATCGAAGCGGGCAAGATCGAACTGGAACGATATGACTTTGATCTGCGGCAGGTGATTGCTGAAACCATCAATCATCAGGCGCTTACGGCCCGGGAAAAAGGTGTGGAACTTGTCGCATCCATTGACAGCGACGTGCCAACTGCCCTGAAAGGTGACCCGCTGCGTGTGCGCCAGATCGTCAGGAATCTGGTCCAGAACGCCATCAAGTTTACCTCCAAAGGCAGTGTAGCGCTTCATATCCGGACAGACGACGAGGATGAGCAGAGTTGTACTCTCCGCTTTCTGGTGCGGGACAGCGGAATCGGCATTGCAGCCGATAAGCTGCCCCATATTTTCAAGCCGTTCACCCAGGCGGACGGCTCCACAACCCGCACCTATGGCGGCAGCGGATTGGGGCTGACCATCAGCAAACAGCTGGCGGAACTGATGGGGGGAAGTATCGGCGTGGAGAGTGTGGAAGGGGAGGGGTCAACTTTCTGGTTTACCGTTGTGCTGGAGAAGGGGGATGCCATCCCTGCCACTCCCGATCTCCCCATTGCACGGGGAGATCGGAAAAGCTCACCCCGCATTCGCATCCTGTTGGCCGAAGATGACCCGAAGGCCCAGTTAATCGTCCCCAAACTACTGAAGAATCATGGCTATCAGACCGACGTTGTGGGTGATGGGAATGAGGTGCTGCGGGCACTGGAGGCGGAGGACTACGCGCTGGTGCTGATGGATTGCATGATGCCGGGCATGAGCGGCTATGAGGCCACCGCCGTCATCCGTGATCCGGCGTCAGCCGTGCGCAGGCACGATATACCCATAATTGCGCTCACCGGCAATGCCATGAAGCAGGATGTTGAGCGTTGTCTTGCCGCCGGAATGGATGACCATCTCCCCAAGCCGCTGATTCTGGATGATCTGCTGGCAAAGCTGGAGAAGTGGCTGGAAGGGGGGAGCAGATAGACTCCTGCAGCCGCACCACCAGCAGGGCTAATCGGAATATTCCCGCCACAGTAATCCGGACGCGGTGTTAAATTTTGTGACCCCTTCCGAGTCCTCAAGAGACCCGGAAAAGGCGGCTGCATCATCCCAGTAAATTCCTTCCGGCATTAATATCCTGAAAACGACCTTTCTGCTGGTTATGGCAATTCTACCCAGATCTTTTGTGGTCGCCCTTGGGGTGCCTTCGTACAACCGTATTACAACACCTACGCTGGACGCTTCTTTTGCCGGTTCAAGTGCGATGGCATAAATCCCCTGACCGGTTTTAGAAATGAAAAACTCGCGGGTATTGTCCTGAGTGTTTGTTATCAACGGGATAACCTTCTGACGTTGTAGTGATTCAACCCTGCTGAGCGGCCTGTTCCGGCGAGACAGAGCGAACTTCTTGAATGTAATCGTTGTCTCAGGAAATACGGCCCCCGTAAGTACAATCTTCAGATCCCCTGTAACCAGCGGCAGACTCAATGATTTAGTTTTATCAGATGGCTGTGAAGGATCATTCTGGCGAGCGGCGTTCGTTGGCTTTACAGGTTCAGCCTTCGTTAGTGCGGCGATCCTTGGCGATTCCTTGCGTGCCGGGACTTCTGCTTTCTCCTGGGTATGAGATTCATTTTTTACGGTGGTTTGTCCCTGTTCGCTTCTGCAAGCACTTATGGGTGACTGCTTTGCGGATATCTGCGCTGAATGACGGTGTGGGAAAACTATTTGAACTGTTTCCGGCATGGGGGAAGTAATGAAATACTGTGGCATCGCCATCATAACCAGACAGCAGACCGGCAACTCCGGAAAAACCGATTGGAGCGGTGTCGGGCAGACGGTCCGGACATCCTCCGGTGATAAGCGCTGTTATTACTGCAGCTCTTCTTTCAGATGTGGACAGCAGGAGTGCATCTGGCGGGAAGACGGTACGTGATCCACAGTTACCACCTAGTTTCCGTCCGGAAAGGGTGCTTTTTCCCCCTGGCGGCGTCAATCTGCGGCCTTACGTGTGCGGCGTACCGATGTACGCCTCCGTGTAATCCCTTGATTTCCTTGCCAGGAGAAAAAATCCCCGCTTTCCGCTACGGAA
>CAINRC010000112.1 GCA_903852495.1 uncultured Geobacteraceae bacterium
CCAGAGAACTGAGAAAACAAAAACGACAGCAAGCTTATTCTGAAATCAGGCCTTCAGGGGAAGCTTACTTACCATTAGATCAAGCGGCCTGAAAGTCCAATTCCGACTGAGGCGTTACATTGTCCTGTCAACGTAACTTAGCACAGCAGGGATTTTAACAGGTTTACCTTGTGCCAAGTTCACCTGTAGTAATTGTATTTTTTTGTTGAATAACTCTGAATTTTTAATTATGGATTCAGCATTTTCGAGCCGTTTTTCTTGTCTCTTGCGAAATTCATCAACATCTTTCTGTTTGTCTACGTCATCGTAAACAAACGCATTGTTCTTAGCTTTCTCGTATTTATCGAGATATTTGTCTATAAAATCAGCGGCGAACGTGTGCATCTGTTCATCCGTTAAATATCCTGTTCTCATGATGGTAAACGCCTTTTCCAGCTCAGCAGAAATTTTTATTACAAGAGCTTTTGCGTTGGTATACCTTTTAGTTTTAAGGCTTTTCTTGATTTCTAATCGTCCAAAATAGCAACTCAAGTCCGATGGGACTCTTAATCTAACGTAATATACATTATTTATTTTAGTAAGGTATAACAAAAAGGGCTTCCTCGTGTGTACAAAAATGTGTACAAGCACGAAAAAGCCCTTTTTATTGTTTAACCACCCAGTGTAATTACAATAGGTTACGTCAAAATTGGTGCCGAAGACTGGACTCGAACCAGCACACCCTTGCGAGCACAAGAACCTGAATCTTGCGTGTCTACCAATTCCACCACTTCGGCAAGTGAGGTGCCTTCTTACCATCTCCCCTTTTATATTGCAAGCAGAAAAAAACAAAAACCGCCAGAAAGGCGCTAATAACTTGACAAAAATGCCCCTGCGGTGGTATCAGAAACGTTCGAATTTTTAGACATCTTATGGAGGAAACATCATGGAACGTACATTCGCAATCATCAAGCCGGATGCTGTTGAGCGCAAGCTGGCCGGCAAAATTCTGGCCAGAATCGAAGAGAAGGGTTTCACCATTGCCGGAATGAAAAAAATCCAGCTGACCAGAAAACAGGCTGAAGGTTTCTACTGCGTTCACAGCGAGCGCCCCTTCTTTAACGACCTGTGTGCATTCATGTCCCGCAGCCCGGTCATCGTCCTCTGCCTTGAAAAAGAAAACGCTATTGCCGACTGGCGCACCCTGATGGGCGCAACCAATCCTGCCAATGCCGAGCCGGGTACCATCCGTAAGGATTTTGCCATCAATATCGAGGAAAATTCCTCACACGGTTCCGACGCCCCTGAAACAGCTGCGTATGAAATTCCGTATTTTTTCAGCGCACTGGAATTGGTATAACGGATCACACATCTTTGCAGCACAAAAAAAGGCCCCGCAATTGCGGGGCCTTTTTTTGTTTCTGCTCCGGGGTAATCCGTCAGGAGAAATGGGTTTCCAGCGCCTCTGTCAGGGCGGCCAGTGTATAGGAGGCCGGTTCGATATCAACCTTCAGCCCCAGGTCACGGCAGCTTTTCGACGTTATGGGGCCGATTGACGCGACAACCACCCCTTTCAGCATATCCAGCATCCTCTCTTCGCCAAGCATGGCGGCCAGATTCTGCACCGTTGATGACGAGGTGAACGTTATGCAGTCTACCGAGCGTTTTTCCAGAGCAAAGAGCGTTTCGGGAGGGAGCCGTTCCGGGAAAATGTTGCGATACGCCACCGGGCTGTCCACATGCGCCCCCATCCGCTTCAGCTCGGACGGGATGACATCCCGTGCCCGGTCGGCGCGGGGGAACAACACCCGCATATTCTGTATATCAAGACGGGCAAATTCCTGAACCACGCCTTCAGCCGTATAGTCTGCAGGGATCAGATCCGGCTTGATGCCGAAGGAGCGAATTTCATCGGCGGTCTTTGGACCGACCGCACAGATTCTACAGTTTGCCAGCGCTCTGGCATCGGTTCCCAGCGTATTCATCCGCCGGAAAAAATAGCGCACCGCATTGCCTGATGTCAGCACCACCCAGTCGTATGTCGGCAGATCACGAATTGCCAGATCAAGCAGCTGCCAACTCTCCGGTTCCGCCAAACGGATGGTGGGGCATTCCAGCACCGTCGCCCCGCGTGCCGCCAACGAGCTAGAAAACTCACCGGCCTGTTCCGCTGCACGGGTAACGATAATCTTCTTTCCACACAGCGGCCGCGTATCAAACCACTGCAATTTTTCCCGCAGCGCAACAACTTCACCGACTATCGTAACGGCTGGCGGTTTAAATCCGCTGGTTTCGGCTTTATCCGCAATGTCAGCAAGTGTGCCGACAAGTACCTGCTGGCAGGGGGTCGTCGCCCAACGCACCAGCGCAACCGGCGTGTCGGCCGATCGGCCGTGATCCATCATACGCTGCATATTGCGCCGCAGGGTGGTCACCCCCATGTAAAACACCACCGTACCGCCGCCCAGTGACAGACGATCCCAGTCGATGTTTGATTCATTTTTATCTTTCCCTTCCTGACCGGTGACAAAGGCAACCGAAGCGGTTACATCCCGATGGGTAAGGGGAATCCCGGAATAGGCAGAGGCGCCGACAGCAGCGGTTACCCCCGGAACAACCTCGAAGGGGATGCCGGCATCACGCAGCGCCTCGCACTCCTCTCCGCCACGGCCAAAGACAAAAGGGTCTCCCCCCTTCAGCCGCACGACAATTTTCCCTTCCTTTCCTTTTGCCACCAGCAGGTTATTTATCTCATCCTGCCCCTGATTGTGCCGGCCGCCGATCTTGCCGGCGTAAATGCGTTCGGCAGACACGGGAGCGTGAGTGAGCAGCAGCTCGTTCGCCAGATAGTCATACACGACCACGTCGGCCTTTTTCAGGCACTCAACGCCGCGCAGCGTAATCAGGGATGGGTCGCCGGGACCGGCGCCCACCAGATAGACGATTCCGTTACTCACCAATCGACCTCTGATATACTTCTTCCAGAATAGCCTTGCCCCCTTCAGCCAGCAGCTGATCGGCAAGGCGGATACCCAGTTGCTCACTTTCAGCAACCGGCCCGCAGAGTTCACCGCGCACAGAGCGCTGGCCATCAACTGAAGCAATAAATCCGACCAGACGCAACTGCCCGTCCTTGACGGTTCCGTGTGCCGCTATCGGCACCTGGCATCCCCCTTCGCACCGTTTAAGCAGAGCACGCTCGGCCCGGACGGCAACGCTGGTGTCGGCATGGTTGAAGAACGCGATAGTCTCGGTAATAACCGGGTCGGCCAGACGGCATTCGATCCCCAGAGCACCCTGGCCGATTGCCGGGATGGAGAGCTCCGTGTCCAGATATTCCCCCACAGCGTCGGTAAAACCTAGCCGCTTCAGACCGGCGGCGGCAAGAATGACCGCATCCAGATTGTCGTCGGTAAGTTTTCTGATGCGGGTCTCCACGTTACCGCGAATGATACACATCTGCAGGTCGGGACGGACTTTCAGCAGCTGGGCCTGACGGCGCAGCGCACTGGTGCCGATGCGTGCTCCCTGGGGGAGTTCGGCAAATGTCAGGCCACGTGAAATAACGGCATCACGCGGATCTTCACGCTCGGTAATGCAGTACAGTCCCAATCCTTCCGGAAAGTCGGTCGGTACATCCTTCATACTGTGCACGGCGATATCAATTTCGTCCCGCAGCATGGCTTCCTCGATCTCCTTGACAAACAATCCTTTGCCGCCAACCTGGGCAAGGGGAACATCAAGGATCTTGTCGCCGATGGTCTTGATCTTGGTCAGGGTAACTTCCATGCCGGGATACCGTTTCTCCAGCTCGGACTTAACCCAGTTGGCCTGCCATAGCGCCAGCTGACTGGCACGGGTTCCGATTCGTAATTTCTTGGGGGGCATAATGTTCTCCGAATAGTTATTTTGTTTCCGTCCGGAGTTTCCGGATGGCAACTTTGTTGTTATATCAGCACCGGTAGCCGCTCTGTCAGCCGTATTTCGTCCGGCGTCACGTCTGCCCGGTAGGCCAGAGCTTCAACACCGTTGGCCATCGCCATACGCAGCAGGCGGCCATATTCCGGGTCTATCAGGTCGGCGGGGGAGACCGCATCGCCATCACCGCGCTGGACGGTGAAAAAGATGACGCCGCGATCTCCTTCACGCACCACACGCATCAGTTCCTGCAAATGTTTTTGTCCCCGCGTTGTAACGGAGTCAGGAAACAGGGCCCGACCGTTTTCAACCAGGGTGACGTTTTTGACTTCAACAAAACAGCGGCCGCTTGGCCCCTCCAGCAGCAGATCGATACGACTGTGCTCGCCGTAGGGAACCTCGGGGCGGATGGTGTCATACCCCTGCAGTTCGGACACTGTACCGTCTTCAATCGCCTCGCGGGTCAGACGGTTGGGGAGTCCGGTATTGATGCCGGCCCAGAAACCATCCGCCTGAACCAGCTCCCACGTGAGCGGATATTTCCGTCCCACAGTGGCGCTGCGGGAAAGATACACCGCACTGTCGGGGGCCGCGCACCCCTTCATGCTGCCGGAATTCGGGCAGTGGACGGTGACGACGCTGCCGTCCTCAAGCAGCACATCAGCAAGGAAACGTTTGTAGCGCTTGATCAGGCGGCCGGCAATCAGCGGCGGCAGGCGCACTATTCTTCGAGCTCCAGCTCTTCATCATCCCGCTGCAGCGCCTCAAGTTCAAACAGCTGGCGCAGGGCATCGACGTACAGATCAACCCGTCCCCCCTGACCGGACTGTTTGAGAACAAATGTGGGGGCGTGCAGCAGCTTGTTCATCATGGCAACCGTCAGGGCTTCAAGGCGCTTCCCGGCGTCTGGGGGCAGGTCCTTCCAGCCGGCGATCGTCTTGTCGAGCTCGGTTCTGCGAATCTCATCAAAGCGGTTACGCAGGGCAACAATGGTCGGGGTTACTTCCAGCGTTGACAGCCATTTGTGAAACTGGCCGATCTCCTGATCTATGATCTCCTCGGCCTTTTCCGCCTCCATGCCGCGCTGGGCAAGATTGGCCTGAACGATTTCCTGGAGATGATCCACGGTGAACAGATACACGTTCTCGACCTTGTCGACCTTCGGGTCGATGTCACGCGGTACCGCTATATCAATGAAAAAAATCGGTTTAAATCGACGCCGTTTAATAGCCTCTTCGGCGTCTTTCGGTCCGATGATGCAGTGTGGCGCTCCGGTGGATGACAGAACAATATCAGCCCGGTGCAGGTTTTCAATAAGCGCTTCGAAAGGCACCGCTTCACCGCCGAAATCCTCGGCCAGACGCTCCGCCCGCTCGAAGGTGCGGTTCGTGACGATGACCCCTTTTGCCCCGCTGTTAAGGAAATGTTTCGCCGCCAGCTCACACATTTCACCGGCACCGATCAGCATGACGGTTTTGTCAGACAGGTCACCCAGGATTTTTTTGGCCAGCTCCACCGCAGCAAAGGCGACGGAAACTGCGGAAGAGGCTATTTTCGTTTCGGTGCGAACGCGTTTGGCAACGGAAAATGCCTTGTGAAGAAAACGATTAAGGATAATTCCGGAGGATTTATATTCAGCGGCATACCCATAGGATGTTTTGATCTGCCCCAGGATTTGGGGTTCACCGACAATCATGGAGTCGAGGCTTGATGCCACCCGGAACACGTGGCGGATGGCCGCTTCCGCATGGTAGCTGTACAGATGTGATTCCAGCGCTTCAAATTCCAGGTGGTGATATTCCGCCATGAACCGTTTGATGCGGGCTATGCCGCCGGCAATATCCCGGGTGGTGGCATAGATCTCCACCCGGTTGCAGGTGGACACAATTACCCCTTCAACTATCCCCTCAAGCTTGACCAGCTCGCTCAGCGGTTTTTCAATCTGGTTGGGGGAAAAGGCCACCTTTTCACGGATTTCAACTGAAGCAGTTTTGTGTGAGAGGCCGACAACAATAATATTCATGATAGAGAACTGTCCATGGTGACTGATAAATTACTGGGAGCGGGGCTACCAGACGATACTGTGCTTCATGCCTAAAAATGTTAACAGCACCACGACGAAACCGATAATGGAAAGAATTGCAGCGCGCTTGCCCCGCCAGCCAATGGTAAGGCGGCCATGCAGAAGCGCTGCGTAGATGATCCAGATGATCAGTGACCAGGTCTGCTTCCGGTCCCAGATCCAGTAGCTGCCCAGCGCCTGCTCTGACCAGATGGAACCGGATATGATGGCTACCGTCAGTAGAGGAAAACCGACGGACAGACAGCGGTAGCTGATTTCGTCCATTGTGTCGAGCGAGGGAAGTTTCTGGAAGAGCGCACCCAGATGTTTCGTTTTAAGGAAATAACGCTGGATCAGGTACATAACAGCGACACCGGCTGCAATAGCGAAACAGGCGTAACTGGCAAACGCCAGCAGTGCGTGGACCCAGAACCAGTTGCTCTGCAGAATGGGTGGCAACTGACGGGCAACCTCGTGAAGCGAACTTGAGCCGATCAGCAGTATGAGTGAAAACGGGACGATAAATGAACCGAGCGTTGTGACCTTGTATCTGCGCTCAAAAAATATAAAACCGCCGATAATGGCAAGGCTGAAAAATGACAGCGATTCCTGCATGTTGGTGAGCGGCAGGTATTTCATCCTGCTCGCCAGATGGATTGTCGAAAGCAGGTGTGTGCTGAATCCGACCACAAGTATACGGCCGGCCCAGCGTGTCAGTACAGGTGACGTACGCAGCAGACAGGCGAGGTACGCAATGGTGGCACATCCATAAACGGCGACGGTCAGATAGAAAAACAGGTGTGTCATGGCAATGGTTCCTTGCGTTCAGTAAGCTCGGCAAGCAGGCGGCCGGCAAGCGAGCGTAAAACCTGGGCATTGTATGTGCTCGGGCTCGCGTTCGTCAACAGCTTTTCTCGTTCAGCGGCCAGCTGTTCAAGCAGTGCACCAAAGTCGCTGCCCACATACCGGGCGATGTAATCCCTTACATCAACGGCAAAGGTCGGACAGCGCCCCGAAGTTGACACCGCCACCTCAAGATCACCACGGTGCAGCAGTGCCGGGAACGTGCAGTCTCCCGCCGCCGGATCATCTGCTATCACGGCGAGAATTCCCCGTTCATGCGCATCGGCAAGCACCTGCCGGTTCACCAGGGGGTTGTCAGTGGCGGCAATCACCAGAAACGCATGGTCAAGATCCGCCGAAGTGTAACTGCCCACCCGCATCAAAAACGTTTCCGGCTCATTCAACTCTATGATTTCAGGGCAGATATCCATGGCCACCACCCTAACCTGGCCACCCGCTGCACGCAGAGTACGGAGTTTGCGAAGTGCCACAGCGCCGCCACCAATAATAACCGTTAGCCTGTCTGTCATCCGTATGTTCAATGCCAGAGTCGACATACCCGCTTCCTCCATGGAGCGCCATCATACACTCCTCGGCTTCCCTTTTCAATGTTATGCCGTGTGCCGAGTTTGCGCTTGATTTTTTTACTGTCTGGTATATCATCCGGATAAAATTACCTGTACTCAAAGGAGAATTACCAGATGGCCAGTGAAAACGTAGCAGCATTTACCGATGCAAATTTCGACCGTGATGTGTTGCAGTCCAGCATTCCGGTTCTCGTTGATTTTTGGGCAACATGGTGCGCCCCCTGCAAGGCGATTGCGCCTCTTATCGACACGATTGCTGACGAATATGTTGGTAAAATCAAAGTTGGTAAGGTCAATGTTGATGAAAACCAGGCCACCCCGGGCAAATACGGCGTACGGGGCATTCCTACCATAATTCTGTTCAAAGATGGCGCAATCCTTGAGCAGGTGGTCGGAGCGGTACCGAAATCACAGCTCGACGCACTTATCGCCAAAGCACTCTAGGGGCACCAACGATGTTATTTCCAGCCGGCACGACTGGAAACGTACTGTCCCGCACACTGGTAAAAATTCTGCTGTTCATCATAACCGCATCAACCTTGTCCCTCCCCGGGCAGGTTGATGCGGCTCCCCGACCGGGGCACCCCGCCCCGAACTTCAAAGTTATATCCACCACCGGCCAGAACATCTCGAGTGAAAACTTCCGCAATCATTTGGTGATACTCGATTTTTTTGCCACCTGGTGCCAGCCCTGCCGCCTGTCTATCCCGCACCTGGTGGAGATGAACCGGAAGTATGGGAAACAGGGGCTGCACATTCTCGGGTTAAGTCTGGACGAAGATGGAGAGCGGACTGTCCGGCTTTTTGCGGATGAGTTGCGGATCAACTATCCGCTGGCTTTGGCAGGGGATACGGTGACGGGGGATTTTAGCGTCCGGTCTGTGCCGATTATGTATCTTATTGATAAAAAAGGGAATGTTGCGGAAGTCTATCGCGGTTATTCCAATGACAAGGCCCGCTCCATGGAGCAGGCGATCAAGCGTTTACTGGCTGAGAAATAAATTCCTCCGGATACTCCACCTGCATCAGGCACAACCCGCAGGCCGGTGCCGTACTGCCGGCTTCTTTTCTGTCCCCCCTCTGCAGCAGTCTGTCAATATCCGATGGCACAAAGCGCCCTTTCCCGATATCTACAAGCGTTCCGACCATCACGCGCACCATGTTTTTCAAAAATCCGCCACCGACAACGTCAATAATTATGCGTCCACCATGACAGGAGACCCGGACCGAATCTATACGCCGGACAGTAGTCTTGGCTACGCAATTGGAAGCACGGAACGCAGCAAAATCGTGACTGCCGACGAAGCGGCCGGCTGCATCATTCATGGCAGCAAGATCGAGCGGTTCCCGAACCTGCCAGCTGTACAGCCGGTCCAGCGGTGACCGGACGGAAGAGTTGATGATGGTGTAGCGATACCACTTGGCATGCGCCATGGTAATAGGTTTGAACCCGTCCGGTACGATACGGGCATCCTGAATGGCAACGTCAGCAGGAAGAAAGCGATTGGCCCCCTCAACGAACGCCCGTAGCGGAAGCTCCCGGCTTGTGGTAAAGGCAGCGGCCATGGCACGGGCATGCACTCCGGCATCGGTTCGCCCGGAGGAACGTACCTGCACCCGCTCCCCCAGCACTTTCTCAAGCGCATCCTCCACAACCTGCTGCACCGCAAGGCCGTTTGGCTGCACCTGCCAGCCGGAGTAATTGGTGCCGTCATAGGCTACTGTTACCAGTATCGTCGGCACGCTAGTTACCTGACTGCTCTGTTGCCCGCTGAATCAGATCATCCAGCTCGACTTCACCCAGATGATACGTTTGGCGGCAGAACTCACAGGTTACGTCAGCACAGTTTTCCTTTAGCCGCATATCCCGCAGTTCCTCACACCCAAGGGTTAACAGGGCACGTTCGACCTTATCCAGGCCGCAGCCGCAGCGGAAGAAAATATCGTGGGATTCAAGAAGCGTGTAGGGGATATCGCCGAAAAGTTCACGCACAATGCTCTCTGCGCCACCCTCCTCCAACAGTTCGGATAAGGCGGGCAGTTCTGCTATCCGCGCCATTATTTTTTCCAGTTCGGCTTCATCCGCCTTTGGCAGTGCCTGAACCAGAAAACCGCCGCAGACGGCAACTATCCCGTCATCAGACAGAGTTGCGCCAACCCCGACCGCAGAAGGGGTCTGCTCGGAGTCGGCAAGATAGTAGGCCAGGTCCTCACCGATCTGGCTGCTGACCAGCTGCACAACCCCCTGATACGGCAGTCCTCCGGTTCCAAGATCCTTGGAAACGGTAAGGAAGCCCGCCCTGCCGATCAACCCGGCCACATTCCATGTGCCATCAACCGGTTCAAGGTCAGCGGCCGGATTACCGACGCAGCCGCGCACCGCACCGTCGCTGTCAGCCTCAATAATCATCTTGCGCAAGGGGCCGTTTCCCTCGAATTTGAGGGCGGTGCGCTGCCCCGTTTTGAGCAGAGCGCCCATCAGGGCCCCACCCGCCAACCCACGGGAAAGTGCGATACTTGCTGTAGCGGATGTTTGTTGAAGCTCACATATTTCACGTGCCAATAGCGTAGCGTTGCACGCCAGCACCCTGATACCGCCTGAAAGACACAACGCCCGAATAATCTGATCAGCCATTTTTTATACCTCTTCAGTTACAATACTACAGCCACGGCAGCTTTCCGTCACAATACTCCCGGCGCGGACAAAAAAAAAGGCCGCATCTTTCGATGCGGCCTTTTTCAGCGTTCGCTAAAAGCGAATTACTTTGCAGCAGGAGCAGCAGGAGCAGCAGCAGGAGCAGCAGGAGCAGCTGCGTCTTTTTTAGCTGCTTTTTTTGCTTTTTTAGCTTTCTTAGCAGGCTTAGCTTCTTTCTTTGCGTCAGCAGCAGGAGCAGCAGCAGCGGCAGGAGCAGCAGCAGGAGCAGCAGCAGGCTTAGCAGCATCAGCAGCGAAAACTACAGCAGAGAAGGAAACAGCTACGAGGGCGGCTACGATTGTGGACAGAACTTTTTTCATTTGTACTACCTCCAAGAGAATGTGTTTGCGATTTGAATTGCAGACGGCGTGCCAAGAAAATAAAAAAATTGTTAACTATTTGTTTTTACATGGAAATTATTGAGTTTCCATTCCGTAGGCACTCTATAACTATCCGTATTTATATCAACCCATACCCTATATGCGGCAGCAGAGAGAGTTTACCGCCGCAAATGCGGCAGACAGCATCCGGTCTACTGACCATAATATCCCCGGTACCAATCTACGAATCGGGCAATGCCGATTTCGATACCGGTTTCGGGGCTGAATCCTATCGCATCTACCAGATCAGTCACGTCTGAATTGGTGACAGTCACATCCCCCGGCTGCATCGGCAGAAAATTTATTTCCGCTTTCCGACCAAGACACGTTTCCAGCACCTCAATAAAACGGCCCAGCTCGACGGGGTGGTGATTACCGATGTTGTAGACACGGTATGGCGCCGAGCTTGTTGCCGGGTCCGGCGCGTGGGCATTCCAGCCGGGGTTGGGGCACGGTATGTGATCAATGGTTCTGACCACCCCCTCGATAATATCATCAATGTAGGTAAAATCGCGCTGCATCCGGCCATGGTTGAACACATCTATCGGGCGCCCTTCAAGGATGGCTTTTGTGAAGGAGAAATAGGCCATATCCGGCCGCCCCCAGGGGCCATACACAGTAAAAAACCGCAGTCCGGTGGTCGGCAGCCCGAAAAGGTGTGCATAGGAATGGGCCATCAGTTCGTTGGACTTTTTGGTTGCCGCATACAGAGAAACCGGATGATCGACCGAATGATGCTCCGAAAAGGGGACCGTGGCGTTGGCACCGTAGACCGAACTGGACGATGCATAGACGAGGTGCTTGACCCCGGTGTGGCGGCATCCTTCCAGTACATTCATAAAGCCGGTAATATTGCTTTCGATATAGGCATGGGGGTTCTGGAGCGAGTACCGCACGCCCGCCTGCGCCGCCAGGTTGACCACCACATCGAAGCGGGAATCAGCAAACAACTCCTCCATGGTGCCCTTATCCGCCAGGGAAGTCTGCACAAAGCGGAAACCGGGCAGAGGCTGGAGCAGCCGCAAACGGTCCTCCTTGAGCTTCACATCATAATAATCGTTCAGATTGTCCAGCCCGGTGACCTGATCGCCCCGTTCCAGCAGGCGCTGCACCAGGTGAAACCCTATAAATCCGGCGGCGCCGGTAACAAGTATCCTGTTCACCCCAGTCCACCCCCCTTATTCTGACGCCTGACCGTTCCCGCGCTAGTCACGCAATTCAACCTAGAACCGGGCCGAAAAGGCCAACGACATAAAGGGCGCGGGATCGTAACGGTCGGATTTGATCCTGTTGCCGTTGCTGTCGTCGATATGCAGCTCCCCGCCGAGCATCGCCCCGGCATACAGGTCAAAATTTAAATTCTTGCCGGCTTTACGTGATATGCGACCCCAGGCCGGATACGAAAATTCCTCGGCAACGCCGCCATTATACAGACCGGAATTGCTCAAGCGAAACCTGCTTGACTTATATGCCCCTCCCGCCGCAGCTTCCCAGCCGTCACCGAGAGTATAGGCGAGTTCCGCCCCAAGCTGTCCCATGGGGCCGGTTTGGGAAGAATTTGCCAGCACGAGCCGGTCGTTGATCTTCCAGTTTACGATTACCAGCGGCAGCGGGGTCACTTTCCCCAGCTCATCAAACACCTCGGCGCCAAGTCCCAGTGTGAGAGTCGGGCTGAAATCGCGGGTTACGAAGATATCACCGCCATACGCCACAGCGTTATTCCACCCGGCCCCATCCTCGCGGAGAAACTCCACCGTCGGGGCAACATAAATGCTCCACACCGGTGTCACATCGTAGACGACGCTGCCGCCCAGTTCCAGATGGTGCACCTGCCCCCACGGTTTGGCTCCGGAGAATGCCACCGGTGCTGAAAAATTGTAGTCGGCAAACTCGTAGATGAAGTTAAGACCGACCCCCAGTGTTTCACTGAGCGGCTTGTTTGCCGTGATATCCAGAAGGTACCGGGACACTCCGACAGTCCCTCCGCCGGAAAGATGGGCATCAAATTGCCGGGAAGGGGTTACCGTAATGGTAAACGGTGCCGTTTCAGGCTGAGGCGTAGCGGCAGCCGGTTCTGCAGATGCCGGTGCTGCGCAGAAACCAGAGACGATGCAGAAACAAAGCGCCAGTATGACGGTGGACAGTGTGCTGCGGAATAGGGCGATGACCATGGGTAACTCCTTGGTACTATTGGTTGACCTGCAACACGCGTGACCGTGCGTACACAACGGTGCCGATGGAGATAATGAACGGCAGCAGGGAGAGCACGCCGGCCGTAGTCACCACTCCCAAATGCCACAACTCCGATATCCCCACCATCTGGATGCCGATGGCGTTGCCGATCTGCATCCCCATGAGGTACACCATGGAGTGCGGCAGAAACTGCTCCGGATCCGACGATTGGACAATGGAGGAATAGATGCTTACGCTGGCCAGCCCCATACAAAGGCCGGAGGTAAAAATCGGCACCCCGGCCAGGAGGTAGAAACCTGAAGCGAGGCAGCCGGCAAGTGCGGCAAGCGAAACGAACAGGCCGAGCGCCGACCGGGAGGGGAGCTGTTCCATCATCCGCTCAAGCCGGGCGGCCCAGACACTGCCGATAATGGCACCCACCGAGGCGAGAACCGTCATCCCCCCCACAAAGATGGGGCTTTTACCCGCCTTTGTCTGGAGATAGTCGGAAAAAAAATACTCCGAACCGACGATAAGAATCGACACCGCCACCTGCCAGGCGGTCATGACCCGGATCATCTTCCGGCCGCCCGAATCTTCGGCGGCAACACCCCCATCCTGTGCGCCCACAGCGATACGCCCCTTCAGCCCCAGGTACGCCAGCAGCGCCGTCGTTACACTGAGTCCGGCATTCAGCAGAAAGAAATCCCGCCACCCTTCCGGGGAAAACTGAGCAAAAAGCGCCCCCACAATCGGGCCCGCCACGACGCCGAGAGCCATTCCGGCCTCGCCCAGAACGAGCGGCCGCGTAATGCGCCACCGGTGAAAGAGGCTCAACGTCCAGAGCTGCCCCGCGAAGGAGACCGCCCCACCCACCCCCATTATGGCTCGTCCGGCAAAAAACAGGGGGGGGGTAGGGGCCAGAAAGCAGAGCACATTTCCTGCGGCAAACAGCGCCAGGCCAACCATAAAAAAACGCATCGGGTTAAAAATCCGGCTGATCCGCCGGGAAAGGAGGAGTATGACCAGCATAACGGCAAACAGCGGGTAGAGGTAACTGTTGATGATGTAGCTCGACATCTCGTCACGCAAGCCGAGGCTCGCCGCAATTCTGGTATTGGCAACGATTACCGCCGTCACCTCCATGGCGGCGAACGCCTCTACCAGAAAGAACCCCACATCGTAGAGACGGTCTGTCAGTGAATCACGGCGCTCTTCCTGCCCGGCGCCTTCCGGCAGCGAAGCGGCGCTCATCCTTCCACGACCCGCTGGAGCGCAACCGCATATTCCAGCATGATTCCGGGGGTCCAGACCATTTCCCGGGCCTTCCAGCGGATGAAATGGGCGACCCAGAGATCCCGGTTCGTCAATAAAGAAAGCAGGGTCCGGAACCGCTGTCCGGTGTCAAGACTTCCCATCAATGCTACCTCCAGAGCGAGAGCCACCGCCACGGAACAGTTCCGGTTGGTGAAATTGTAATCTGTCACGGTCGAGTACATGGCCCAGAATGTGCGGAGCTGCCCCGGACTGAAGTTTTTAAACCGGACGGTGCCGGACGGCGGTACATAGGTGCGGAGTTCCTCATTGAACGCCGGATGGGCCGCTCCTTCCTTGTGTTTATCCAGCAGCAGCCCGTTTCTGATCCGTATCTCCTCCTCGAAGGAGGGGACAAACACGCCGGAAACATCCTTACTGCGAAGCGTCTGCCACACTTCTTCCTCGGTATCAAAGGCGGTGGGATCACCGTCACAGTGGCTGATATAAACATCAGGACTCAGCTCCAGAGCCGAATGACCCACGGCGTATTTTCCTTCGCTGTCCCGGGCAGCCACATAACGGGTCACCAAATTGGCGTTGATATCCGATTGTGTAACAATGGCCGGTGACCAGACGTGCACCAGCAGATCGCCATGTTCCTCGTTCACCGTCGGGGGTGCTACCGGGTCAAAGGCCAGATACTGTTTGCAAAACCGCCCTGGCACATGAAAATCGAGGAAATAGCGCACCGCCATTTCGCTGCGCTCAACATCGTGCCCCCGCATATAGCGCCCAAGGCGCAGGGCCGAGCGGAGCGTGGTCAGTCCCATCAGGATGAGCCCGCCGCCGAGAAACAGCGGCACCACCCAGCCAATCGCCCCTTTCCAATCATAAAACAGGAGCCCGCCGAACAGCAGATGCCCGATGCCGCTGACCAGAAACCAAACCCAGTTGGGGTAGCGGATGACGAGGGCCGAGAGCAGCTGATACAAGCCGTTCAATAACAGGGCCAGGCCGAACAGCCAGGGCACCGCATTTCCCGAATGTTGGGGAAAATCGGCAATGGCAACCCCCAGAACTACATACAGAATCCCCTGGAAGCAGAACATGGAAGGCATCCCCCCACCGCCGGCCAGAAGAGAGAAGGCGAGTTTGGCGAGGCCCATGGCCGCCAGAACCCAGCCGAACGCTTCAAGGGTGATCAGGGTAACGGTATCCGAGGCATCGATGGCGATAAAAAGGCCGACCAGAAACAGCAGCGTGCCGAGAGCGGTGATATACCAGCGGCTTTTGTGCAGGTTTCCCGGCCCAAGCAGCAGAAGGGCGAGGTTCATGGGGTGTTTCCTCCGTCGGTTTTGTCGCTGTTTTTCAGGAGGGTTGCCCCGAGTGTGTTCAGCGCCTTGCCCATTTCCCGCAGTTCCAGAGCGTCATTGAGGGTAAGAGGGGGCTGGGTGAGATCCCCCGCTGCGTAGGCGCGTGCCTGTTCAGCCAAGCGGCGCAGGGGGCGAGTGATGGTATCGTCAAGAATACGGTTAAGAAACCAGAGCGCGCCCCCCCCCAGAAACAGGTACAGAACCAGCATTCGCCTCCCCATGGAATTCAGCGAGGCCAGCCGGTCTTTGAGCGGCCAGCTCACGATGAGCGACCAGTCTTCTCCCCCCCGGTCGGAGGAGAGAGAACTGATGGGGGACTCCACAATCCAGGATTTTTTACGGCTGACCGGGTCCACCATCTTCACCGAATCCGTCCCCTTCTTTGCTATAAGTGCGGCCATCTCTCCTTTGCCTTCGCTTCCGGGCAGATCTGCAATGGCCGGAAGGTCAGGGTGGGCAAGAATCCGCCCCAGGCGGTTCACCAGGTACACCGTACCATCGCCCCCCGGTTTGAGATCGTGGAGGGAAACCAGCAGGGAGTCAAGATCCAGATCAACGCCCGCCACACCCACAATTTGCCCGTCCAGTCTGACCGGCAGGACATAGGTGACCATGAGCGCTTTGCCCCCCTCACCGTAATAGGGGTTGATCCACTTCCCGCTGCCGCTTTCCACCGGGAGCCGGTAAAAATTCCGACTGGTGTATTCGTACGGGAGAGTGATCTCCGATTCGACCCCGTTCTTCCGGAACGCATAGGGGGCATACCGTCCGAGTTTTGTCAGCGCTGGATTAAGGACCACGGCGATACCATAGATCCCGGGAGAATCGTGCAGAGTGCGGCGCAGCATCGCCGAAATGGCACCGGGATTCAGATTCGGAGCGGTTTCCAGTGATCGAACCAGCCCTTCGGATATAATGCGGGCCGGCTCGAAAATCATGTCGATTTTCGCCATTTCCAGGCTGGCAATCTGTAACGATTGCTGCTTCATCTCCGCCACCAGCATCCGGCGCCCGCTTTGATAGCTCTCAAAAAGGAGCAGAAGAAGCGGAATACCGACCAGAAAGGCCAGAAGGATCTGGATGCGTTGCCGAATGCTCATGGGTATGATTCCTTGTAATGGTGGTAAATTGATGCCCCCACAACACTGTCATGGGGGCACAGTATCAACACGGTGCGCAGACTATCACAAAACGATACAACAATTCTACCCGTAAGGAGGCTTCCGTAAGGAGGCTTCGGGAAAGCGTTACACGCCGATATCCTCGTTCCACAGCTCCGGCTTTTCCGCGATAAAGGTGCGCATCAGGCTGATGCATTCCTCGTTCTGCAGCACCTCCACCTGCACACCCCGGGAGCGGAGCAGTTCCTCCTCTCCCATGAACGTGCGGTTTTCACCCACAACCACCCGGGGGATACCGTACAAAAGAATCGCTCCGCTGCACATGGCGCAGGGGGACAAGGTCGTGTACAGTACCGACTCCCGGTACAGTGACGCCGGCTGACGACCGGCATGTTCCAGAGCATCGGTTTCCCCGTGGAGGATGGCGCTCCCCTTCTGCACCCGCCGGTTATGCCCCCTGCCAAGGATAATGCCCTTGTGCACCAGCACCGAACCGATCGGCACTCCCCCCTCCGAGAGTCCCAGACGGGCTTCATCAATGGCTGCCTGCATGAATTCATCCATGGCAATTCCCCTTTCATCCTATCCTTAGAAAAGCTGTTCAACACGGAGACACGGAGAAAACCACAAACTATTGGGGATCTTGCAAAAGTCTTAAAAAAATTCTCCCCCGCCAGGGGGGAGGGGACCATTAAAAAATCTGATTAGCACTGAACGTCCGCTGTTCAAGTTCCTCCCCCATCAAGGGGGAGGTCAGGAGGGGGAGGGGGGTCTTTTAGCGCCTGAATCACCCCATCCCCACCCCAACCCTCCCCTAGAAGGGGAGGGAGATATGATGTTGCGGGAGA
>CAINRC010000113.1 GCA_903852495.1 uncultured Geobacteraceae bacterium
TAGCTGCGCCTACCCAATCCCAATTAAGATTTCCATATCCGTTCGGAACCAATTTGATTCCCGGCTCATCCTTAAGCTCTGGTCCTGAAATATCATCAAATGTTAATATGTTTGCATTGGCATTACCAGCCATGCCGAACATCAGTAGACCCGCTACCAATAATGCTGCCATTTTTTTCATATCACGCTCTCCGTTTGATAGATTAATTTGCTTTTTTTTGAGACGATCCAACGTTCTTTTAGAGTCAAACTACCATGTAAAGAATTAACAGGACGTGCCCTTGTGGATGAAGCCCTCTCTTCCGTACCAAAGGGAATCCCTCGAAAGGACAAAACAACGGTTATTTTTCAGGAACTTATTCATACTCAACAAGCACATTATCAAAGAGAACCGGTTCGTTTACAACACCAAGTCTGAAGCATGAAGAGCCGTAACCCCGAGAAGCTGGATGGCAAATTCCGGAGCACTGTCACTATCTGTATTGCCGTAGATCACCCCATGAACCCAGTCAAAGCGCAATTGACCGGGGGTTTTAAATGGGGCTATCGAAGAGAGAATAAAAGTGCTGCTAAAGGCCTGATCTCCTGCTTTAGTGGTGTCGGCATCAATCCCTGACAAATCAATCAGGTCTTGTCCGGCCGTAAAATCCTTGATAACATCCCAAAGTGCTGCCGTAATGCCGCTATCGTTTTCGCTGTTATATATAAAAACATCATTACCTGCTCCGCCGGTTAACTGATCTGCTCCGCCACCACCAAAAAGCAGGTCGTTTCCGCCCAAACCGGAAATGATATCATTACCACTTCCGCCATTGAGTGAATCATCACCTGCTGTACCATTAATAATCGGTGTAGTCGTGAAATCATAGGAGGTTGTGCCCGCGTAGCTGTTCCCGGCAAGATCCTTTGTCGAACCAGAAGCAAACGTCACGAAGTAATGTGTACTATTTTCAAGGTCAGAGGTTGGATTGATCGTCAGCTGGTTGCCGTTGAACGTCAGATGATCACTCCCAGCACCGGTGACATCATAACTCTCAACGAGCTTTCCTGTCGGTGAACCACTGTGCACCTCTATTTTGCCAACTCCAGCCTGAATTGCCTCGCTGAACTTCACCACAATATCGCTACCGACAGCAACTCCCGTCGCACCATCGGCCGGGCTAAAACTGCTAACGGTCGGCGCGATCGTATCAGGAGTCGTGAAGTGATAGGAGGTTGTGCCGGCGTAGATGTTCCCGGCAAGATCCTTTACAGTACCTGATGCAAACGTCACAAAGTATTGTGTGTTACCAGCAAGATCATTTGCGGGGTTGATTGTCAACGTGTCCCCTGAATAGTTCAGGTGGCTACTGATTGCTGCATCGAAGCTTTCAACTAACGGACCCGTTGCAGAACCGGAGTGAATATCAATCGGTCCGGCACCGTGCTGGATCCCTTCGCTGAACTTCACTACAATATCACTGCCAACTGCTACACCAGTGGCGGCTTCGTTAGGGGTGAAAGAATTGACAGTTGGGGGAGTTGTGTCAAGATAAGCAAAATCCAGAGAGACTGCCCCCGAAACAAAACGTAAATCTTCAATCTGATTGATGGAAAAAGAGTGAGCATTTGCTCCTGTCCCGACAGTCATCAAATTTTGGGATATATCGAACTGTCCAAGTTCAACACTCGCTCCACCGGCAGTAGGAGTTCCTTTTAATACATGTGCCCCGCCACTCTGGACAAGCTCCAGATTGCTGTATCCCGATCCAACATTCAACACCAGAGTGTCCCTGCCCAGATCTCCCCATACCTGAATCAGATTGCTGATATTGGATGCATCCAAAGTGATTTGATCATCCCAGGGTGTGCCGCTGA
>CAINRC010000114.1 GCA_903852495.1 uncultured Geobacteraceae bacterium
ACTGTATGATATAGCGGGCGTGGGTGTCGTGACGGGTGACTATTGCGACGGTGTTGATTGATTGATCAGCCAGCATGGCTTCTATGTCGGTGGAGGCTGTGGCGAAACCTGCTTTTTTGCCGTGGATGACTCCATTTATACCACCGGAAGTGAGAATGGTATGCAATTGAGCCCCAGCGGCCTTGAATGCGGGAATCAATACACGGGATGCATAATTACCTGCTCCGATAACACCGATTACCGGCTTACTTGGCGAATAAGTTGCCTCCGGGTGTAATCGTAGATGTTTTATATGCCGCTGTTCGACCGGTGAAGAGTAACGCAACAAGATACCTAATACTGATTTATCATCAGTCAGTACCTGATAGGCTTTTGCGGCATCCTCGAACATGAAGCGGTGTGTAATCAAGGGCTTAACATCAAGTTGACCTGAAGCCATCATATCAAGCACTGCTTCAAAATTGCGACGTTCGGTCCAGCGAACAAAACCAATAGGATAGTCCTGACCTTTCTCTTCATAGGCTGGATCATAACGACCAGGGCCATAAGAGCAGGATACCTGAAACGAGAGCTCTTTTTCATAAAAGTCTGCACGACTCAACTCTAACCCTGTTACACCAACAAGAACGATACGACCACGCTTCCGGCACATCTGGGCTGCCTGAGTAACCGGATCGGAGGACTTTGTAGAAGCCGTAATAATAACCCCATCAACACCCTGACCCCTACTGAAGGCCATCCCTGCTGCGACAGGATCTTCACCTCTGCCGGGATTACAAATAGCAGCACCAAAACTACGGGCCAGTTCAAGCTTTGCCTGATCAAAGTCAATAGCCAATACTCTGCAACCATGAGCACGAAGAAGCTGCACCGTCAACAGACCGATAAGCCCGACACCGGTAACAACAAAGGACTCTCCAAGGGTAGGAAGTGCAAGCCGAATTCCCTGGAGACCAATACTTGCCACTACAGTAAAAGTTGCCGACTCGTCATCAACAGTTTCAGGAATATGAACACAGAGGTTTTTTGACACTTTAACAATATCGGCATGAGGACCATTTGATGCCACCCTATCGCCCACTTTAAAACCTTCAACGCCCTTACCAACTTCTGCCACAACTCCAACATTGCAATAACCAAGTGGAAGCGGCTGACCAAGCTTAGACTGCACAGCCTCAATCGTAGTCATCAAGCCATCCGTCTTTACCTTTTCAAGGACCATCTTAACCTTATCGGGCTGCTGACGGGCTTTGTCCAGAAAGGATGCTTTACCAAAATCAACCAACATTCTTTCTGTTCCAGCAGAGACCAACGTAACTCCTGTAGCAATAAGCAGCGTGCCGCTACTGATCATTGGAGTGGGAGCTTCAGTAAGGGTGGTAACTCCCCTACTCATATCCTGGAGAATTTGTTTCATTATTTACTGGAATGACCCAGCAGTTGATCTATGATGTTAATAATTCGAACAGCAGCATTGCCGTCCCACATCTCAGGAATCCCCCCCTTTTTCCACTTCCCTGCCATCAGACGAGCAAATGCCGGAGCAAGCTTTGCAGGATCTGTACCGATAAGTTCATTTGTCCCTATCGTTACCGTTTCAGGCCGCTCAGTATTATCACGCAGGGTCAAACATGGAACCCCCATCACCGTTGTCTCTTCGGTAATGCCACCAGAGTCGGTAATTACTGCT